>DYDE01000106.1 GCA_020718065.1 Marinifilum sp.
GCTTTTTCATTTGAAGGTTTAAGTATTTTAAATGACGAACAATTGCATCGTCTGGCAAAAAGGGTAATAAAAGTTGCTACCCAACAATTGCCCGATCTGGCAGAGGAAGGGCTAACTTCTGATTTTATTAATGATTTGAAAGCCATGGATGAGCATTTTGATAATGATATAGACTTGCAGATAGCGGCAATAAAAAATCGCGACCTTATGAGTCAGGAACGTGTGGAAAAAGGAAACATGGTTTACAAAGAAATGGTTCGCCTTTGCAACATAGGTAAAGATCTTTTTGCATCAACCAATGAAGCCAGGTATAATGATTATATTATTTACGATACTCCCACCGGAAATGCTCCTGCAACAAAAGACCTCACTGGAAGCATACACGGAAATATTACCGATGCTGAAACTGGAAAAATAATAAGTGATGTAATTATTACCTTAGATAAAGTTGCAGAAACAATAGAAAGTGATGAAGATGGTGATTATGAAAAACTGGAAGTACCCACAAACTGTGCTTTTTTAACTGCTGTACTATTTGGTTATGAAGAATATAAAGCCAATATAACCATCGCTCCTGGCGAAGACCTGAAGTTCGATTTTATGATGACGCCTAAGGAAATACTACCATTGGCTTTGGAAGAAGAAGAGTGATATAATTTATTTAACTACAGGGACATAAAGAACACAAAGAAACATGGAGCATCTCTCTGTAGAACTAAATTTCTTGTTTTTGTTTTTTATACAAAATTAAAATTTCTAATAAATAACTATAAACAAATAATACCAGATAGTTAAGCATAAACTATATATTTTAATCGCTAAGTTATTTCATAGAATGCATATCTTATTTCAGCGATAATATATTGTAATTATTCGATTTCATTTGTTTTCTTATTCTTATCAAATTTACTTTGATTAAGTAAAAAAATATATTTTATTGAAAATAAAATCAATAAGAATATATATAGATATTGTTTGTGCACAAAAACAATAGGAGAAAGCCGAAAATCCTTTAAAGAGTAGGTAAAAATATTAATTATAAATAATCATGAAAAAAAAATTAAGTGATTTAACTGATGAAAAGTTAAATCTTGGTGAATTAATGAATGCCGAAGAACTTAAAGATGTTAATGGTGGTACTTGTTCAAGTGCAACAGTTGTTTGTACAGCAGCCTATGCAGTTTGTGAAGGACAAAACTCTGTTTGTTTCACTCACCTTTATGGTGAACAGTATAGATGTGTTGGAGGAAGATGTTCATCAGGTGTTGGAGAAGGTTGAGGAACCTGTTTAAGCTATTTGCCAAATCAAGCTGGCTAGTTTTAAATTGAAACATCCAACAAGATATTGAATAATATGTTTTGTTATAGCTGTTCTTTATTGAAGTTGTATGTTGCAAAATGCAATTCTTCTACTAAGCATATGTAAAAATGTAGAAGAATTGCTTAAATCTATATTATTATTAAATATTTTTAAAAAAAAATTTCATTAAAAAATATTTGATTTTAAATAAAGGTATTGTTTGCGTGCAATAGCAATAGGAGAAAGCCGAAAATCCTTTAAAGAGTAAGCAAAAATATTAATAATAAATAATCATGAAAAAAAAACTAAGTGAATTAACTGATGAAAAGTTAAATCTTGGCGAATTAATGAATGCCAAAGAGCTTAAAGACGTTCATGGAGGAACTTGCTCGTCTTCCACAGTAATCTGTACAACAGAGTATGCAGTTTGTGAAGGACAAAATTCAGTTTGTACTTCAGGAATGGGTGCATGCACCGGAGGAGCAGGAGGTTGTATAGGTGGTGTAAGAGTAGAATGTTCAGGCCAAATTGGTGGAGCAGGAGGTGGTTGTCTTGGAGGTGCCCGTCCTTGCTGGAGTAACCGTGCAATAGAGATTTAACCTTTTAAACTTCTAACATAAAAATTATATTTTGGTTTATATAATCTAAATATATGAGTAATGTTAGTAAGTAGCATCATGCAATTCTTCTATATATAGAATTGTGTAGGAGAATTGCATATTAATATATTTAAAAATCAAACAATACTTAAATAAAAAAATAAAAATGAAAAAAGAAGAACTATACATTTTGAACCCAGACTATAACTTTAGTAATGATATAAAAAGAAGTGTAATTATTGCAAACGCTGGAACACAATGCGAAAATTCAAACAGCGATTGGATATCATTTATTCATCCTGTTCAGGCAATGATCCTTTCCTTTTTCTCAAATCCTACAACTATAAATAATGCTGTAGAAGAACTCAAAGAGTTTTTGGGAGTAAAACAAAAAGAAGTTTTAGACCTTGTTAACCCATTTATAGAGAATAATGAGGCGATTTTTACACAATATAAAGGTGCCACCTTTAGGTTTCCAAAACAAATCATTGTAAAGTACGATAAACAACTTAAAGTCAATTACACTTACACTCCAGAGGATTTTATTTATAAAGAACTTGATTTTGAAGGTGTACGCTTAATGAAAAGCCCGGCTGCAATCACTATTATGGTTACCAACCAATGTGTTACCAACTGCATCTATTGCTATGCCGACAGAACCAAGGATGTTTCCTGTAAAATATCCTTTAATAGAATTAAAGAATTGATACGAGAGGCTAAAAAATTAAAACTTAAAGACATACATATTGGAGGTGGTGAATTCTTTTTATATGAAAATTGGTATGAACTTTTAAAAGAACTTAAAAAATATGGATATGAAAAGATATTTATATCAACAAAAGTCCCAATAAAAGAAGAAGATATAATAAAACTTAAACAATTTCCCAATTTGTCCTTTCAATTTTCCTTTGATTCTGTTTCAGACGAAAAATTACATAAAATACTTGGGGTTTCGGGAAATTATGTTGAAAACATGAAAAAAACACTAGAAAAAATGGATGAATATGGAATTCCATATCTGGTACTTTCTATTCTAACTAAAATAAATTCTGATAAAAAAGATTTGTTAAATATGCTTAACTATCTTTCTACATTAAAAAGAATAATTAAATGGCAGGTGCGCATTGCTTTTAAATCGTTGTATAGCTCAACAGAATTTGAAACCATAAAACTACAGGAAAATGAGCGCATGGAAGTGCTTAAATATATTGATGAACTTAACGATCAAAAAAAAATAAATATAGAAATTGATAAAGCTAATTTGGAAAGAGGTTATTTTACTGCAGAAAAAGGAAGTAAAACTTTTCCAGGCGCTTCTTGTTCTGCAAATCGATCGCATATGTATATTCTGCCAGATGGCAATGTTACCATTTGCGAGCAAATGTATTGGAAACAAAGATTTATTATTGGAAACATTCTTAACAATTCAATAGAGGAAGTATGGAATTCTGCTGCTTCATTAAAATGGGTCAATTTAACAAAAGATGATTTTCGTGAAGAAAGTGCCTGTAAAAATTGTGAAATGCTTGATGAATGTTGCAATAAATATCCTAACAAATGTTGGGCTGATGTTTTAAAAGTGTATGGAGACGAAAATTGGGATTTTCCTGATCCCAGATGCAATAAAGCACCCAAGTTCATCTATGATATTATATAATAATCACTTTTAAAGTGTTATTATACACTACAATCGATTTTATGATGATGCCGAAAGAAATACTACCATTGGCTTTGGGAGAAAAGGAATGATTTTTTTAATTATAGTTAAAGAACTTGTATGTTTGCAAAAACATTTAACTTTTGTGGATATAATATAGGCTTCAACCAATCCTTTTAAACATCCTGCTCCATCTGATTTTATTAAAGAAACTCTTTTGTTTATCAATCGAAAACCAAATCATTGTAGCTTTTCCAATAATATGATCTTCTGGAACAAAACCCCAGTATCTTGAATCTATAGAATTGTGCCGGTTGTCTCCCAATACAAAATAATAATTCATCTTAAAAGTATATGTTGTAGTATAGGTATCATTAATAAAAATACTGTCGTTTCTTATTTCAAGCTTATTGTTTTCATGATCAAAAATAAGTTTAGAATAATAATAAACATTTTCCATATCCAGTTTCATAGTTTGTCCTTTTTTGGGCACTAACAAAGGACCATAATTGCTAAGCGACCAATTATTGTTGTAACTATGAGGAAACAACTCATCGTTTAACTTTCTTTTAGGCTCTACAAAAACTTCAATGCTTTCAATTGCTTCATCTTTTTTCAATAAAGCTGCTTTTTTATTTGTTAAAGCAAAGCAATAATCACCCGATTCATTTATCATTCCACCGTCATGTATTTCGTTGTCCTTAATAAACTTTTGACTTAAGGACTTTCCATTTGTTCTTACCAGATAATTAAATTCTACATTGGCATTTTCTTTAAAAGTTTTATTATTAACAAGTACTTTATTATTAATAATTTGAATAATATCACCGGGCATGCCTATACACCTTTTTATTAATTTATTACGTTTATCAACAGGGCGATTAGTTTCGTCAGGATAGTTAAATACAATGATGTCGTTTTGTTTTATTTCGGAAGATGCATAAAAACGCAAATATGGCAACTGAATAATATCAGAGTATGAATTAACAGAATTGGTAAAAGGTATGGTTCGAAAAATAAAAGGAGTGGCTAATAAAGTAATAGGCATTCTTGCCCCATATTTTATTTTGTTAACCACCACAAAATCACCGTTCATTAAAGTACCTTCCATAGAAGTAGAAGTAACATTGGTAAATTCAATAACAAATGTTTTTAATATCAGCGCTATAACAAATGCAATTAAAATAGCTTTCAACCACTCTCTTCCAGGCTTAACTTTTTTCGATTTTGTCATTATGCTGTTACTTTCTTATTATATGAAACAAAAGTACATGATTCCATTTAATTTGTTCTTTATAAAACAACCAACATTAATAAAGTAGTACTAAATTATTTTGGATGGACTTCCTATAATAATTGAATTAAAAAAATGCACAAAATACTTGATTTCTAAAATATTGAATTATATTTGTATATTGTTTTCTGCTTAACAACACTAACTAAAAAAATAAACATATGAAACTAAAAATCTACTTTATTACAATTTTTGTTTCTATAATGCTTTTAACAAGCTTAAAAGGAAACCCCCAGAACTGGGCACCCATTGGGGCAACATGGTATTTTGGATCTGATTATACTCCATGTGGTCCCCATTCTCTCCCAATTAAATCCTATATTAAATTAGTATCTGAAAAAGACAGTATTATTAATGGATGGAATTGCAAAAAAATTGTAGTATCAAATCCCAATAACGATTTTAAAACAAATTATTTCATGTATTCTGATAGTAATAAAGTATATGAAGTTGAAAATGATCAAAAATATCTGTTGTATGACTTTAATAAAAAAGCTGGAGAATATTGGCTTATGCCAAAATACGATAACGATTCACTATTTGTTGATTCTATTGGCACAACAACTTTGCTGGATGGGCAAATTAGAAAAGTTCAATATGTTCATTTAAATGGATTTGTTCATCATTGGGCTTTTGATGGTATTATTATTGAAAACATTGGCAATACACTTACGTTTTTTCCTTATAGAATAGGTGAAATAACAGGAAGTGGAGGAAATGGAAATTATGAAGAAAGACGCTGTTATTTTGAAAACAACATAGCTTTAATAAAGAGCAATACTCCTTGCGATTATCAGAATATTGATGAATATCCCCTTGAAGAGAAAGTTATTATCAAAAATCCCGTTTCACAACAAATTAGAATTGAGATTTTAGATTATAGAATACTTCCAATTACAAACATTGTAATATATAATAGTAATGGTGCTATTGTATATCAAAAGAAAGAAAATTCTAATTGGATAATAAATTTTCCTAATAATACTCCTGGTTTATATTTTTTAAAACTTACTTTTAAAAACAACCAGATACTTTTTAAGAAGATTATTAAGTGCTGATTAAAAATTTATAGTATTTATCTATTCATAAAACAGCTTAACCTTCTTATTCCTTATTACAAATTGTGGTAAAAGGACAAAAAGCACAACGTTCCACATCTTCTGTCTGACTAAAGGGAATATTTTTATCGAACATCTCTGAGAAGATTTGCTGCATTATTGTTTCAAATGATTTGAGATCTGTATCGCTAAGAAACTCATCTTTGGTCTCAGTGGTTACACTCACAAAACCTTCACTCAGCTTTTTAAAACCAATAATACCAGACTGTATTGATTTGTCATAAATACCCTGAGCAAGATAAGCATAAAAAAGCAATTGAAAGCACTTATCCATAGCAGGTTTATCAATAAGGTCATTCCAATCTTTAATGTTTACTTCTCTTTTATCGAAAAAGCCGGTTTTATAATCTATAATTCTTATTGCATTTGGGGTACTATCTATTCTATCCGCCTTACCATAAAGGTTTATAATAATCTTTTCATCATTTACTATTAGATTCATTTCTTTCTCAAATGCTTTTTCTAATGCTAATATGGTAAGAAAAGTATTCTCACTTTTAAATGCATCAAGTAAAATCATTTCCTTTTCTAAGAAGTTATTTATTAATTTGATGGCAACCTTAAATATAAGATAGTTCTTACCATAATTAATTTCATCTGCATGGAAATAATTCAAAAATGCCTGCCTGATCATTGTTTCTACATCTTTTTTTATAGCTTCTATATGTTCTTTATTAATTACCTTGTTGATATATGGTTTATATAGTTCAGCCAATGATTCGTGCATAATATTTCCAAGGGTAACAGCATCTATCTTTTCCTGCACATCATCAATTTCTTTTAACTTTAGCAAGTATCGGAAATAGAACTTCAGCTTACAAGAGCGATAAGCATTAATGGCTGAAGGCGACATACCACCAATCGCCATTTCTTTTAACATTGCATAAACACTTTCGCTCTTCTGAATAGAAATAGAATAATCAACTATGTTTTTTTCAGGAAGGCTTGATACAATACTTTCATTAATTTTTACATTGTTATTATATTTGGGTAATTCATAAACAATCTGATTGATAAACCTGCTTCTTTCTCCCTTTCCAAAATCATCCATTTCTGTATTGTACAATAAATATACTTTCTTAGCTCTTTGTAACAAGCGATAGAAATGATAGGCATAAATTGAATCGTGGTCTTTGTATGTGGCAAGATTAAAATTACGTTTAATATCAAAAGGAATCAAAGAATTGTTTGTTTTTCCTGAAGGCAACAAACCTTCATTTACTGAAAGCATGATTAGATTATCGAAATCGAGTGTTCGGGTTTCGAGCAATCCCATAACCTGCAAACCTTTTAATGGTTCACCATAAAACGGAAGTTTTGTAAGATTTACCCCCTGATTGAATAAGGTATGTAATGTTTTTAATTCGATATCAGCAGCAATAGAACTAAGAGAGAACTGTAAATTGTTTATTAGTTTAGAAAAAACATAAAGATATTCCAGCTCAATATTGGTGTGAAAATCATTCTTTTCTGCATCATGCACTTCGTTTTCTTCAACCAGTTTCTTTTGAAGCAATGCTATAAACTTCACCATACATTCAAAGGAATTGTAGGGTTGTGCATTCCAATCGCCCAATAGTTCTTTAAAAGAATCTTTCACATCCAAATTATTTTCAGGGATGAGCAAAAGTATTTCTTCTTTGTTCCAGAAAACTTTATTCTTTTTAATAATACTTTCAACTATATTCTCTTTGCTTCCGCTCAAAAGATTTAACATATAAGGGTGAGCAAATAATTTAACCACATCCTTAAAGTAAAAGCTTTGGTTCATTGAGAACTCAGGTTTGCTCAGACGTTTTGCATTTTCGTGCAAAGCAAACAAATTGTCGAAAAAGCTGTAAACAGCTGCATGTTTTAATGGATAACCCATTGTGATATTCAACTGTGCAACTTCAGCTGGCAAAGAATGCAGCAAGGGTATCAGAAGATTTTCATCTACCAGCACAATGGCAGTCTTTAAAGATTGTTTTGTATCTTTATAATCAATTGGTAAGATGTTTTTTATAATGTTACCGGCAACTTTAACCTGACTAATTCCATTAACAGCACCAATAATATTTATTTCCTTTTCAGAATTCTTAAAATCGTCCGATAACCAATTGAACTCCTTCCCTCCTATTGTTTTTCTATTCTTTCTTATAAGTGTTCCTGCTTCCTGTATTTCATTTTCTATATAATATTTATCAGCATCCCACAATATTTCTGCTTTATCAAGCTGAATAAGTTTCTTGATAATTTTTTCTTCCGAAGCAGTAAGCGCATTAAACCCAACAAATAATATTTTATGCCATTTTTTTGTTAAATCTATATTATCGATATTCTCTGCCACATATCGGTAAACCATACCTTGGTATGCAATGTTTTTTGCATTCAATTGCAAATACAATTCCTTATAGTAAGAAGCCAGAGATTTATATAAATGCAAATATTTAAGCTGGTATTCAGTTAAAGGTTTACCATCAGTATTCCATAACGAAATGGCTTTGCTTTCGCTCAAATAACCAAATAAGTCATCAGCATTAACAAGATATAGATCAACTTCATTGAAATCAGAAAGCAGCACCTGTCCCCACCTTATAAACTCATCAAAAGATTTGGCTTTTTCCTTTTCCACTTTTTTATGAACATCGTAGAGTTCAATTATCAGTCTTATATTCTCTGCAATTTTTCTATCAGCAATTTCGCAAATGAAATCTTCAATACTAAAAACTGTTGGAGACCAGAAAGCCTTTTTTAATTTGTCGGACAAGTGGTTCTTAAGAAATAAACCAGCTCTTCTATTAGGAAAAACGATACAAAGGTCACTAAGATTTTCAGCATATTTCTCAAGTATATGATCAGAAACCTTTGATAGAAATGAAGGGGTGTTATTTGTATTAATGTCAGTCATGATTTAATCAATAATTTATTACGCCCTTACAGGGCTTATGTTTGGTTGTTTTATTATTCCATAGGGCGTTGCCCTATGCTGATATATTTAAGCCTTTCAGGCTTATAAAATAAATAGCTATTTAATAAATTTTGTATTTGTATATAATACAATGTTGCCCTGAAAGGGCGTAATATATCAGCGTAGGGCAAAGCTCTACGAATATAAACACCATAGAATAAAGCCCTGAAAGGGCTTAATATACTAGCATAGGGCAACACCCTATGAGTATAAACACAATAGAATAGAGCCCTGAAAGGGCGAAATATATTAATCCCAAACATATCGTTCATCATATTCCACCTGATATTTATTAAGAAAAGCCCTAAGTTCGTCCTGAAAATTAACTTTTTTATGATGCTCTAATTGATTTTCTATGTATTTTGCTGCAATATCAATTTCGCTTGGATTTACAGAAAAAGCACCATATCCATCCTGCCAATAAAAATCCTTATATTTCACACCTTTAGTCTTAATCCACTTTGATGAGTTTTTTTTAATTTCTTCAAGAAACTTAATTAAAGTGATTTTTTTTGAAAACAAACACAAAATATGAATATGATCATTATAGCCACCGATCTTGACTGGAAAGCATTCTAGTTTATTGCAAATTCCTCCTATATAATTATATAACTCATCACGAATATCGAAATCTATTATTTTCAAATGATGTTTTGTACTAAAAACGATATGTGTATATATTTTAACTAATGATTGTGCCATAATATAATTTATCACGCCCTTTCAGGGCTTATGTTTGGTTGTTTTATTATTCCATAGGGCGTTGCCCTATGCTGATATATTTAAGCCTTTCAGGCTTATAAAATAAATAGCTATTTAATAAATTCGGCGTCCGTAAATTAAATATTGCTGCCCTATAAGGAAATGATATAAGAGTGTATGTCAATATCCCACGAGTATAAAAGTTATAAAATAAAGCCCTAAAAGAGTGTAATATACCAGTACATGGTAACACCACATAAATATAAACGCAATAGAACAAAGCCCTGAAAGGGCAAAATACATCAGCATAGGGCAAAGCCCTATGAATATAAACACAATAGAACAGAGCCCTGAAAGGGCGTAATATATCAGCGTAGGGCAACGCCATACGAATATAAACGTCATAGAATAAAGCCCTGAAAGGGCGTAATATTTTTATTCTATTGAAGTAATCAATCATTTCAGTATGTTTTTCTAACTATATAAAATAATCAATGATTATATTTTTAATATTAAGCAGTAAAGTTAATGATTTCAAAAAATTAGATACATAAATAAAAAAAAATATGTAGTTTTGCTTGCTGTAATTGGATTTCCATTTATATAAATGTTGTTGAAAAGTACTTTAAGTACTTTAGATATATTAGGCACTTATAATTTAAAGAATTATGTTAAGAACACACACTTGTGGAGAATTAAGTATAAAAAACGAAGGTCAACATGTAAGCCTTTGTGGTTGGGTTCATAAATCGCGCGACCTTGGAGGTATGACCTTTATTGATTTGAGAGATAGATATGGTATTACCCAGCTGGCATTCAATATGGAAGTGAATACTACCATATGCGAAACGGCTCGTTCTCTTGGACGTGAATTTGTTTTAAAAATAACCGGAGTTGTTGCAGAAAGAAGTAATAAAAATTTAAAGATTCCAACTGGTGAGGTAGAAATCATCGTTTCAGAAATAGAGGTGTTGAATAAATCTATCACACCTCCTTTTACTATTGAAGACAATACTGATGGAGGCGAAGAGTTGCGAATGAAATACCGTTATCTTGATTTGAGGAGAAATGTGGTAAAGCAAAACCTTTTATTAAGACATAAAACTGCATTTGAAGTAAGAAATTATTTAAATCTTCAGGATTTTATTGAAGTGGAAACACCTGTCCTTATCAAATCAACTCCTGAAGGTGCAAGAGATTTTGTTGTTCCATCCAGAATGAATCCGGGAGAATTTTATGCATTACCACAATCGCCCCAAACATTCAAACAATTATTAATGATAGCTGGTTTTGACAGGTATTTTCAATTGGTAAAATGTTTTCGAGATGAAGATTTGCGTGCAGACCGTCAACCTGAATTCACTCAAATAGACTGCGAGATGTCATTCATTACACAGGAAGATATTTTAAATACATTCGAAGGACTTGCCAAACATTTGTTAAAAAACATAAAAGGAGTTGAAACCAAAGAATTTCCCCGTATCACTTATGCAGATGCGATGAAATATTATGGCAACGACAAACCAGATATTCGTTTTGAAATGAAGTTCGTTGAATTGAACCATATCGTTAAAGAAAAAGGATTCAAGGTGTTTGATGATGCAGAGCTGGTAATAGGAATTTGTGCAAAAGGATGTGCTGAATATTCGAGAAAGCAACTGGATGAACTTACAGAATTTGTAAAAAAGCCACAGATCGGTGCAAGTGGTTTGGTATATTTAAGATATAATACAGACGGAACTTTAAAATCATCTGTTGATAAATTCTATGATGAATCAGAATTAAAAAAGTGGTCGGAAGCGTTAAACGCGAAACCTGGCGATTTGATATTGGTTTTGGCAGGTAAGAAAGAAAAAACACAAAAGGCATTAAGTGAACTCAGACTTGAAATGGGAACACGTTTAGGATATAGAAATCCTGAAGTTTTTGCTCCACTTTGGGTGGTTGACTTCCCTTTATTGGAATGGGATGAAGAAACAAATCGTTTTTATGCAAAACACCACCCTTTCACTTCTCCAAAACCAGAAGATATCCCTTTAATAGATAAATCTCCAGCCGATGTGAGAGCAAATGCCTACGATTTAGTTATCAATGGTGTAGAAATTGGTGGTGGTTCCATCAGAATATTTGATAAAGATTTACAAAACAGAATGCTAAGGCTCTTAGGTTTTTCTGAAGAAGATGCACAGGCACAGTTTGGATTCTTAATGAATGCGTTTCAATTTGGTGCACCACCTCATGGAGGTATAGCACTTGGCTTCGACAGATTATGTGCTTTACTGGGAGGTTCCGATAGTATTCGTGACTATATTGCTTTTCCAAAAAACAATTCTGGTAGAGATATGATGATAGATTCTCCATCTAAAATTTCAGATGCCCAATTAAAAGAGCTTAATATTAAAGTTAATATAGAAGTGCCTAAAGTGAGCTAAAGTTCATAAAGTGAACTAAAGTTCATAAAGTACTTAAAGTTCATAAAGTACTTAAAATTCATAAAGTGAGCTTAAGTTCTTAAAGTGAGCTAAAGTTCATAAAGTTTGCTAAAGTGCCTAAAGTGAGCTAGAGTTCATAAAGTACTTAAAGTTTATAAAGTGAGCTAAAGTTTATAAAGCGCCTCCCTTCGGGAGGTAAGCCCAGATTTCTTATAGCATTCCAAACTTTAGGCACTCCAAACTTTAGGCATTTTAGGCACTAATAAATTAGAATTACAAATATTAAATAATGTTCTATGGCAATAATTGAATTTGATGATGAATACTTTATGAAAGAAGCATTAAAAGAAGCCCAAAAAGCTTTTGATGCAGACGAAGTACCTATTGGAGCCATTATTGTGAGTAACAACCAGATCATTGCACGTGCTCATAATTTAACTGAAAGATTGAATGACGTTACTGCACATGCGGAAATGCAGGCATTTACTTCTGCTGCAAATAATCTGGGAGGAAAATACCTGACCGATTGTACGCTTTATGTTACTTTAGAACCATGTAGTATGTGTGCCGGCGCTTCTTACTGGACACAAATCAGCAAAATTGTTTATGGTGCTAAAGATGAGAAAAGAGGATTTAGCAAATTTTCTGAAAAACTTTTACATCCTAAAACAAAAATTGTTGGTGGTATCATGGAAAATGAAGCTACAGCATTATTACAATCTTTCTTTGCTAAGAAACGTTAGCAGATCCGAGCAGCGGATTGTATTTGAGCAAGGCATGGTTTTCGGCAATTAATTCTTCGTTAATTAAGAGATTGCTTTCTTTATTGTATGTTTTCCTCATAATGCGGTTATGTCGGGAATAACCAAGTGCGTATTCCGGTTTTATTATGTGATCAGTTTCAATTATTTCATATTTAAGATTAAAAGGAATGTTAGAATAAATATCTCCGCAAAGTTCTTTATCAGTAAGCCATAATAACAACTGAAACGATTGTTTTGTGTTGTTCTTAAACTGAAAGTCAATATAATTATAAGAAACAGTAGCCCCACAACCAAAAGGAATAGTGCGATTGATATCTGGAAAAACATCATAACTATGACGATGGCGTTCCACAACTGTAAGGGGGGTATGAAGCACCATCCAGTATAAAAGATTAGACAACTGGCATAAACCACCACCATATCCTGCTTTAACTTCTCCATTCTGGAGTATCATTCCTTTTTTATAACCTTTCCATTTACTTGTTCTTCCGACCAGAAACCAAAAAGAAAATGTTTCACCAGGTTTGATAATTAATTGGTTGAGATTTTTAATTGCCAAGCTTAAATTATCAACTTTATTATGTTGCAATTGCATATCAATATTACTCAATTGCCTCAGCAAAACAGAATGATGACGAATGATATGATATGGGTAGTTATTATCAGCAATGGTTCTGGCATATTCCTTAATAATAAAAAACCATTTTAAATACCTGAGTAAGGTATAAAAAGATTTTCCAAGTTTGATACGAAAATTACTTCTTTTATATGGTTTAGTGGATTTGCTCACAATTGATTGTCTGCTTTTATTTGTTATAGGGAAAACAAAGTTACATAAAGATGGAGTATAAAGTTAACTAAGGTTTTATTATTACAGTATTAAAAGCTGGTTCTGAGTAAAGAGTGGATTTTAATATTATCTCAAGAATTTGTTTTGATGACAAATAGAATTTCTCTTTATGCTTTTTATATTTCCTACTTACAGTTGATTTATTCATAAGATAATCAACAAAATCATATATTTGCCAACCCAAACCATGATTAATTGTAGTAATATCAGTTTGGGCTTCAAGATTTCTTTTATACTTCGGAACAAAGATATATCTTAATGCTGTAGTCAATAATTGCCATTTGTTTTTATGGGTATAATCAACCACATGTGCTAATTCATGCCCAATTACACCAATTTGTTCATTAAACGAAATGTTTGTTAACAAAGCTCCATTGAGCTTTTTACTATTGTTAATACAGATATTGTAGGATCTGTTTTTATCAGCCTGAAAAAGCACCCTAAAAGGCGGTCGGGAAGCCATTGTTGTTTGTATGTGTTTTTGTTTGAAATTGATTGTTGTATTTGCCAGTTCAGGATAAAATGAAAGTGCAATTAAACATTGTAATTCGTATTGATTAGGTAAGGTTTTATTGTTTGCGTATATGGCTCTTAAGGAGTCTATCTGATTTTCAAAAGCTGTTTTTCTAATATCTTTAACTATTTTATTTTGCTGTGCAAATAAAGAGTAGGAAATAAATAAAATAAATATAGAAATATATTTAAATTGTTGAGCAATTGCAGCTAATTTTAGCAAAATATTATTTGTTTTCACTATGTTTCATTGCTTTTATGATTGTTTTAAAGTATTTCAGATGCCATAAGATGTGAAAAACAGCGATCAGTGTCATTGCAATACCGATTTCAACATGCCAATATAAGAGTGTTCTGAATATACTAAATAAAAATTTGTAATTTATTTGCAGTACCAAAAAGAATCCAAACAGACAGGAAACAATAAAGGTTAATAGAAGCAATATGTTCCAAATCTTACGATGGGTTTTTGTTTTAATTTTCCTGAATTTAGCCAGGGAAAATGTTAAAAAGTACAAACCAAAGGTTAATGATGAAACCAAAACAAGATCATAAGTATTGTATTGTTGTTTTGGAGGCTTTACTTCTTTTATAGTTGTATTGTTTTGCTGATTGCCTGGGTTGTTAGTAACAGAATTAGAAACAGTAGTATTGCCTTTTCCGGTATCTGATTTTATGTTTTGATTTGTTTCTTTATTGT
>DYDE01000107.1 GCA_020718065.1 Marinifilum sp.
TTCTTCGATCTTAGCGGAATTTTCTTTGAGGTCAGCGCAATATTCTTACAAGTTAGCAGAATATGCTAACGATTCTGATTGAATTTTATGGATTTTAACCTTTCAAAACCCACGTTAAGTAAATGTAGGAGCATATTAAATAACCTCTTTTGCTTGTCTTCAAATAGATATAAGAATTTATATGCAATTGTCTTTTCACTCTTCACTTTTACCTTTCACCTTTCACCTTTTACCTTTCACCTATTACCTTGTCCTTTCAAATAATCAGGTCTTACCCTGTATGGATTCTTATCAGAATATACTATTTGCATCAGATTTAAATCATCTTTGAGTTTCACCTGCCTGATAAATCTTTGCCATAAAGATTCAGGTAATAGAAAATAATCAATACCAATCTTGTTAATGCTGTCGGTTACATCCTCCTTAAAGTAATATCTGAAACCGCTCAAAGAGATCCCCGAACTTATTCTCCATGTTTTATCAATTGGATATTTACTTTCTGGTTGCCAAGGCAAAGCATCAATGCCTGAAGTAAATGTAAAGTATTCAGCCAATCCTTTATGCGCAACCACTATATCAAATGTTTTGTTTTTAAGTAAAAGCCTTGTTCTTTCAGTTATTTTGTTGTATAAATAATAGGGAGGATCCATATTTTTTGGGGAGTAGGTCAGGTATGAAAATAAGGAGGTGATAATTAGCAAAAACACCAAACCCATTTTAAAGGTCTTATTCATCTTTTCAGATAAAAAAGGAATAAATACAGGTGCGATGCAAAGAAATGTCAGGAAAAAGCGCAGAGCGGGTCCGTTTATGTCAAATTTAAAAAAAGGAAAAAGCAAAACAAAACTGATCAAGATTAAAGTAAAATAGAACTTTTGTAGATAAGGTTCTATATGTTGTCTGTAGAATATAAGCGATATAATTGTAATTGATAAGAATAGAAACAATACGATCATTTCAGCCATCCAGTAATAACCGATCTTTTCAAAACCGATTAAATTCGTAAATGAAAATGGAGCAAACTGCAAATTGAAGGAAAAAACATCCCTGAACCTTTCTATATCATAGAAATGAATTATTCCGGGTAAAACCAAAGTTAAAGAAAATAGGATTACTCCAATAATTAACATCCATAATAACCTTCTTCTGTTTAACAATTGTATTAGAGCGAAAATGCATATAATACCTGCTGTCAACCTGTGCGTGAAAAATGTCAATAAAAAGAATATTAAAATAATCCAACGTTTGTCCTTTAACCAGAAAACCAGAAAGAAATTAAACAAAACCAATCCCAGCAGATTTTTAGGAAATTGCGATGCCATATAGGTAATAGTTGGGCTAAACAATGCAAATGCAGCAATAAACAAAGCATTGATATAACTATTCTTATCAACTGAAACTTGTTTGGCAAGTAAATAGAGAGACAATACATAAAACCCACTTATTAATGCCACTGCAGTTTTATAAGCCAGAATGTAATCAGGAATTATTAATTTGAATAACAATAAGTATGGATATATGAGTGAAATATCTTTTGAGTGCATATTTCCCTCTGTCAATATTGCTTTGGTCTGAATAAGATAGAAATATGCATCCCACCCATTGCCGTAATCTGTTTGTAACAATGCTATAAGCCGAATTACAAAGGACATAATCACCAATAATATTGGTAAAATAAAGACCAAATAATTTTTATTCTTTGTTATATTAAACATAGCAATGCATCTTTATTAGTAAAGCTCTTCTCTAGTTTCTATTCAGTGAAGATTGTTTAACTAACTTTACAACCTTTAAGCAAAAATCCTAATTAAGTTATAAAGATATTATTTATTATTTAAAACCTTTTTAAATTAATTTGTAATTTTACATTTATAATATTGACTTGATTTTAAGATAAAAAACAAAATATATGGCAAGTATTGAAATTATGATGCCCCGGATGGGAGAGGGTATAATTGAAGCAACTATTACCAAATGGTTGAAAAAAGAAGGAGATAAAATCGCTGAAGATGATTCTATTGTAGAAGTGGCAACTGATAAAGTAGATTCTGAAATACCTTCACCAGTTTCTGGAATCATTTCTAAATTTCTATTTAAAGAAGGAGATGTTGTTGCTATAGGAGTTGCAATTGCAATTGTTAATACATCTGCTGAAAGTAAAATTGAGATATCAGAAACAAAAGAGAATGTTTCTAATGAAAATGATTCTGAATTGTTTCCTGAAATGACTATACCAAATAAGCAGGAAGAAGAAATAATAATTCAAAAACCAATAGTCGCAACATCGGATAAGTTTTATTCTCCCTTGGTTAAAAGCATAGCAAAAGAAGAAAGTTTATCTATTGGTGAGCTTGATTCAATAGTTGGAACAGGGAAGGAGGGAAGGTTAACCAAACAAGATATGATGGAATATCTTAAAAGTCGAAAAAGCGAAGCTCCCAAATCCAATACAAATATTCAACCTGAACAAAAAGTTGTTGTTGTTTCAAATCCAAATGATGAGATCATTGAGATGGATAGGATGCGTAAACTAATATCCGACCATATGATATTCTCTAAACACACTTCTGCGCATGTTACATCTTTTATAGAAATAGATGTAACCAATATTGTGAAGTGGCGAATGGCACAGAAAGAAGCATTTGAAAAACAGGAAAAAGAAAAACTCACTTACACTCCGATTTTTGTAGAAGCAACAGCTAAAGTTATCAAAGAATTTCCTATGATCAATTCATCTCTTGATGGAACTAAAATAATAATTAGAAAAAACATCAATATCGGAATGGCAACTGCATTACCTTCAGGAAATCTAATAGTGCCAGTAATTAAAAATGCAGATAGAAAGAGTCTGATAGGTTTGGTTAAAGATGTAAACGATTTGGCAAACAGGGCCAGATTAAATAAACTACAACCGGATGAAATACAAGGTGGCACATTTACCATTACAAATCTTGGTTCTTTAGATACTTTAATGGGAACTCCTATAATTAATCAGCCACAGGTTGCAATATTGGCTGTAGGTGCAATACAAAAAAGACCAGTTGTTATAGAAACCCCTTCAGGTGATACAATTGGTATCAGAAACATGATGTATGCTTCTCTTTCATACGACCATAGAGTAGTTGATGGAGCATTGGGTGGTATGTTTTTGAAACGTTTTAAAAACATCCTCGAAAATTTTGACATTAATCAGGTTTTTTAATTATTATTGCCAATTAAAACCATTCAATTTATTATTTAAAACAGTAACACAAAATGCAGCTTAATTTAACACGCCCTATTATCTTTTTCGACTTGGAAACAACAGGTGTAAACGTAGTTACAGATCGTATAGTTGAAATCGGTACACTTAAAGTTTTAACTGATGGTACTACTGAAATTAAAAACATCAGAATCAATCCAACAATACCAATACCAAAAGAAGTAACAGCCATTCATGGCATATCAGATGAAGATGTGAAGGATTGTCCTACTTTTATTTCTATTGCCAAAACATTAAACCAATATATGCACAATTGCGATCTTGCAGGTTATAATTCCAATAAGTTCGATATTCCTTTGTTGGTGGAAGAGTTTTTAAGAGCAGATATTAATTTCGATTTAAAAGGCAGACGTTTGGTTGATGTGCAGAATATCTTTCATAAGATGGAACAACGCACATTAAGTGCAGCATATAAATTTTATTGCAGCAAAGAACATATCAATGCACATAGTGCAGAAGCTGATACTATAGCTACTTATGAAATCCTCTTATCACAACTTGATAAGTATAAGGATACTGAATATAAAAATCATGCTGGTAAGCTAAGCAAGCCAATACAAAACGATATCCAGTCATTATATGAGTTTTCTTTTAACTCCAAAAATGCTGATTTAGTTGGGCATATAGTTTTCAATGAAAAAGGAGTAGAAGTCTTTAATTTCGGAAAGCATAAAGGCAAAGCTGTTGAGGAAATATTCACCAAAGAGGGTAGTTATTACGACTGGATGATGAAAAGCGATTTTCCGTTATCAACTAAAAACGTCATTACTGCTATTAAACTCAGAGGATTTAATAAGTCTTCTGTTAATATTACAAAATAAAAAACCCTTAAATATGTTTTGTAAGAATATTTAAGGGTTAATAATTTTGGAAAGATATTGATTATTTATCTAAAGTACTAAATACCTTTCGTAAAATATCGGTTACACGTGCCAAAGGGTCTTTTCTTATTTTAAGTTCTTCGTCTGCTACTTTCTTAAATAATCCATCCAATCCTTTTCCCGTTACAAAATCAGTTAGATCCGAATTAACAGTTGGTTCATTTATGATGGGTGCAATTAAATTAAATGCATCAACCAGATCTTTATATAATGACTTTGCAGAGACTCCTTTGGCAAAAAGAGGCTTGTTTAATGATATTTCCATTTTGTCTTTAAAAACTCCTTTTAAAGGGGTATAAGTATTTGTTTTCAAATATTGAGTCGCTGCATCATCTGCCCCATTTAATATGTTCATTCCATCAGTTATGGTTAAATTATTAATAGCATCAACAAAAATTGGAGTTGCTTCTTTTGCAGCATCCTCTGCAGAAAGGTTAATGCTTTTTATTACATTATTAACCATTTGTTGTCCACCAGGGACATAAGTGATATTCTCTATAATTACGTCAGCTTCAGGTGGTAATAGTATTTTTATGATTGCATCATTATAATAACCATTTGTCGCGGAAACTTTTTTAACAGTACTGTCTGTACCAACTTTTAAAGCCGTTTTTAAACCATCTACAACTTCAGCTTCAGTTAATCCACTATCTTCTTTGCAGGAATATGTGGCAAAAGCAATAATTAAAGCAAATAAATACAAACTCTTTTTCATATTAAATATGTTTTAAGTTATAAACAAAGACAAATTACAATTCTTGTAATTGTAAAATTAAAAAATAATTCTTGATATTACAAACAAAAACCTTGCCTAAAGAAAAGCAATATTTAATTAGTTTAATACTTTTTTAACAAGCGCTGCAGCATCTTCAAGGTTTATTGCAGAGAAAACCTTTAATCCAGAACCATCAATTATTTGTTTGGCTTCAATTGAGTTTGTACCTTGTAAACGAACAATAATGGGAACATTTATAGTGCCTATATTTTTATATGCATCAACTACTCCATTTGCAACTCTGTCACAACGGACGATACCTCCAAATATATTTACAAGTATTGCTTTTACATTGGGGTCCTTCAGAATAATTCTAAAAGCTTCTTCAACTCTTTTTGCATTTGCTGAACCACCTACATCTAAAAAATTTGCAGGTTCGCCACCAGATAATTTAATAATATCCATGGTTGCCATTGCAAGTCCGGCTCCATTAACCATACATCCGACATTACCATCAAGTTTCACATAATTCAGTCCAAAACTTCCTGCTTCTACTTCAGTTGGGTCTTCTTCATTAAGATCACGCATTAATGAAATATCTGGATGACGGAAAAGAGAATTGTTATCAATAACAACTTTTGCATCAGCTGCAATAATTCTATTATCAGCTGCTTTGAACAAAGGATTTATTTCAACCAGAGATGCATCTGATTCAATGTAAGCTTTATATAAAGAAGCAACAAATGTTACCATTTCTTTAAATGCTTTATCCTTTAATCCGAAATTAGAAGCGATTTTTCTGCATTGAAATGCTTGCAATCCCACTGTAGGGTCAATTTCTTCCTTAAAAATTAGATGAGGTGTTTTTTCTGCTACTTCCTCAATATTCATCCCACCTTGAGTTGAATATACAATCATATTTCTGTTTCTGCTTCTGTTCAAAAGAATACTTATGTAAAACTCGGCAGGCTTAAATTCACCTGAGTAATATATGTTTTCTTCAATTAAAACTTTATAAACTTTTTTACCTTTAGCATTTGTTTGAGGTGTTATTAATTGCATTCCAATAATACTATTGGCAAATTCCTTAACTTCTTCAAGCGATTTGGCAATTTTCACTCCACCACCTTTCCCTCTTCCACCTGCATGAATTTGTGCTTTTACAGCCCAAATGCTTGTTCCGGTTTTACTTTGAATTGTTTTAGCAGCTTCAACAGCGTCATTAGGATTTTCAATAACAATTCCTTCTGGAATCTGAACACCGAATTGTTTTAATATATTTTTTCCTTGAAATTCATGTAAATTCATAGCTAATAATTAATGTTATAAAGTTTAACAGTCTTGATCTTTAATTTGCCCTCATATAAAATCCACCCTTTTTATTTTTTTTTACTTTTATCATCCTTTTTCTTCTTTTTTTTAGGATCATCTTTAAAAACATAGAGCAGTCTAAAAGTAAGCATATTGTTATATTGGTGTCTGGTCGTATTTATTATTGGAAAATAACGTGTTCTTATACTGCTTAATGAATATGAATACCTGAAATTGAATCGAAATCTGTCGTAAACCGGGAAATCTACTTCTACAAGCGCACAAATATCATCTTTCTTATAAGGAATACTATCTTTATTCCAGTTAATAGGGATTTTATGTTCCCATTCTTTAAAACCTACAAGCTTTCCCCAGGAAACCCCAGCACCAAAGTTAATTTTGTTTTTATCTTTACAATGAATAAGTATTGGAACTTCAACATAATTTAGTTTTAAACGGTACATGCCGTATGATGTGTCCTTGTATATGGGCTTTTGATAACTTCCTTTTTGATTGTAAATGGTTTCAATACTTACTGAAAAGTTTTTCTTTATAGGGACAATTGCGGTGGGACCACAGTTTAATCCAATTTTATGATAACCAAAAACCTCATCTCCATCAACTTGAGAAAGATTAAACCCTGCATAAATACCTCCCTTGATATTTTGTGCATTAACATTGAAGGTGAACAAAAGAATAATAGTTGTTAAAAAGATTTTTCTCATTATAGTGTAGGTTGTAGTTTTTAAAACAAAACTTGGCAGAACAAAAAGGACTACCAAGTTTAATGAAGTTTAAATAAATAATTAATTATTAAAATGGCCAGAATTTGTTGTCATACCAAATATCTTCCATTAGTTCTTTATTCATATCGCTTAGAATTTTCAAATGACCTTTTTCCCAATCAGCTAGCCATTGAAATAATTCTTTTTCATTAGAATCAGTCGTTTCTTTAGCTCTTTTAGAATAAACATCAATTGCTTTATTTTCCATATCAATTGCAGATGCAATAGCAGCAGCTTCATAACCAGCAGCAGATATTTGTTTTTTTAAATCTTTAGAAAGGATAAGATTTGCAATATTGTCTTTATTCTCAGAGTCTTTTATATCTGTTTTTTGAAACGTTTTATTCTTTTCGAAACTTATGTATTGTTTTGATAAAATAGCAATATGCAAATCTTCTTCTTTAGCCATAATTTTAAAGATATTTTGCACTTCTGTACTTGTTGCTTGTTCTGCAACTTTTTCGTAAAAAGCTTTTCCTCTTCGTTCCATTAAAATGGCCATTTTGAGGATGTCGGTTATATTATTATTTCCCATTTTTTTATAGTATAAATTATTGTTTTATATCATAATAACATCTGGTTGGAGAATGTAGAATATTCTCTTTTACAAGATTCTTCAAAGTTTTTTCTATTTCTTTTTTGTCAATCCCTGTACTTTCAGCAATTTCTCCGGTTTTCATCGGTTTGCCTTTAGTTTTTAGGATTTTTATTATTGAATCACTTGCATCCATATTGTTTTAATTTTATAATAATTATTCTAATTCGTGAACAACTAAACCACTTCTAAGCTTTGGCTCAAACCAAGTTGTTTTAGGAGGCATAATATTGTTGGTGTCTGCAATATCAATTAATTGTTTCATAGAAACTGGATAAAGAGCAAAAGCTGCTTTCATCTCACCACTATCAACTCTCTTTTTTAATTCTCCTAATCCTCTGATTCCTCCAACAAAATCAATTCGTTTGTCAGTTCTTAAATCTTTTATACCTAAAATATTATCTAAAATCAAATTAGAAAGGATAGTTACATCAAGAACACCTATTGGGTCATTATCATTATATGTACCAGTTTTAGCAGTCAAAGAATACCATTTACCTTCTAAATACATACCAAAATTATGCAATTTGTTTGGTTTATAAATATCTTTTCCTTTTTCCTCAATATCAAATACAGTCTTCAATTTTTCTATCAATTGAGTTGTGCTAAGTCCATTTAAGTCCTTAACCACTCTGTTATAGTCAATAATAGTTAGTTGATTGTCGGGAAAATGAACAGCAAGAAAATAATTATATTCTTCTTTGCCATTGTGTTTTGGATTGTTTTTCTTTTTTTCGTTTCCAACAAGAGCAGCAGCAGCAGTGCGATGATGTCCATCAGCAACGTAGGTATAAGGAACTTTTGCAAATAATTCAATTATTTTTTTAATTGTTGAATCTTCATTTATAACCCAAAAATGATGGCCAATTCCGTCAACAGAAACAAAATCATAATCTGCTTTTTGTACATTAACAATTTTAGCTACGATGTCGTCAATTTCTTTTACCGCTGGATAAGTAAAAAAAACAGGTTCCATGTTGGCATTTGTAATACGAACATGTTTCATTCTGTCTTCTTCTTTGTCTTTTCTTGTTAATTCATGTTTTTTGATAATTCCATTCAGATAATCTTCCACACCTGCACAACCTACAATACCATATTGGGTTTTTCCATTCATTGTTTGCGCATAGATATATAAATTTTCTTTTTCATCCTGTACCAACCAATTTTCTTTCTTGTATTTTTCTAGATTTTCCTTAGCTTTATTGTAAACAGATTCATCGTGTTCATCAATATCAATAGCTAAATCTATTTCTGGTTTAATAATATGAAGTAAAGAGTATTGATTTCCTTCTGCTTCAATTCTTGCTTCTTTAGAATTTAGAACATCATAAGGGCGGGAAGCCAGTTCTTTTGCAATTTTTGTTGGAGGTCTTAGTCCTTTAAATGCTTTAAGTATTGCCATATAAAAATTTTCTTTTAAATTGTTGTTTCTTCATTCGGATTGGTTCTGTGTTCTTCTTTTCTTTTAAGAGAAGCAATTAAACCACTAACCATTTTTGATATTTCTATTAGTTTTTCTCTGATTTCTAATTTTTGTTCTTCAGATATAAAACCTTGCCTAAATGCAATTTCACTGCATATTATGGCTTCTTTAACTGAACCTTTTGAATACTTCAGGTTGTTTATATATTGTTCTTTATTATTTCCAGATCCCTCTGCTATGTTAAATACTATTGAGTGAGCAGCTTTTTTGAAATGAGAGGATAATCCGTACATTTCATAAGCAGGAAATAATGCTGATATCGAATAAACTTGATCAAGAAAATTTAAGGCTTTCTGATATACATTTAGTTCTTCAAATCTAAAGAAGTTTTGATTTCTTTCCATAGTTCTTTGTTTTTAGGATTATTAGTAATAAGCTGTATAGTATAGGTATTATTTATTTACTTGATAAGTTCTGTCACCATTTTTCAAAAAATTTACTATTTGTTTAGCAGCTGCAATTCCTGCATTAATATTTGCTTCTGAAGTTTCTGCTCCTTGTTTTTTTGGTGTGGAATAATATCTTCCATCATAAGTTGAAACTAAATCAGCATGGCAATCTGGAGCTATGTCCGAAATATATTTAAAATCAGGTCTTTCAGCAAGCATCTTTTTTAATGAATCTTCACATATCACTTCTTTTCTTGCAGTATTTACTATAGTTGCGCCTTTTGGCATTTTTGAAATCAAATCGAAGTTTATTGATTTTTTTGTTTTCTCATTAGCTGGAATATGTAAAGAAATATATTGACATGTACTATATAGTTCTTCAACAGAAGAAACCACATTAACTCCGTCCTTCTCTATAACTGATTTTTCTACAAATGGATCAAATGCGTAAACTTGCATTCCAAAACCTTTTGCAATATTGGCAACCATTTTACCAACCCAACCATAAGCATGTATCCCAAGTTTCTTATTTTTTAATTCTGATCCTGAAACACCTTTAAAATTTCCCCTAGCCATAAATACCATCATTCCCATAGCTAATTCAGCTACAGCATTAGAATTTTGACCAGGAGTATTCATTGCAACAATTCCTTTGGCAGTTGCTGCGTTTAAATCGATATTGTCATATCCAGCACCAGCACGAACAATAATTTTGAGATTTCGTCCTGCTTCAATTACTTCCTTTGTGGCTTTATCGCTTCTAATAATAAGAGCATCTACTTCAGCTACGGCTTTCACAAGGTCATTCGGATTGGTATATTTTTCTAATAATACTAATTCAAAACCAGCTTCAGTAATAGTTTTTTTAATACCATCTACAGCCACTGCTGCAAATGGTTTTTCGGTTGCAACTAATATTTTTGTCATGTTTTATTATTTTATGTTTAACGCAAACCTACATTATTTTTTTATATTATACAAATACATATATTAAAAAAATACATGTAAATAAGAGTTCCATATTTTTATATATGGAACTCAAAGATTATTATTTATAGTTTTCAATAGGTTCACAAGAACAAACCAAATTTCTATCCCCAAATGCATCGTCAATTTTTGTTACTGTTGGCCAATATTTGTCATTATTTGACCATGTCATAGGAAAAGCAGCTTTTGTTCTACTATATGGACGATTCCATTCGTCTACACATACCATCAATGCTGTATGAGGCGCTTTTTTAACAAGATTATTTGTTTTGTCAGCTTTGCCTTCTTCAATTTCTTTGATTTCTTTTCTAATTGCAATCATTGATTCAATAAAGCGATTTAACTCATGCAAAGGTTCACTTTCTGTTGGTTCAACCATAAGTGTGCCATGAACAGGAAAAGCAACTGTGGGGGCATGAAATCCGTAATCCATCAATCGTTTAGCTATATCTATCACATCAATATCAGCTGTACGTTTAAATCCGTTGCAATCTAAAATCATTTCATGACCAACTCTTTTCTTGCTTCCAGTATATAAGATTGGATAATGATTTTCTAAAGATGATTTTAAATAATTTGCATTAAGTATAGCATATTTTGTTGCTTCAGTTAATCCTTCTCCTCCCATCATCTTTATGTAAGCATAAGAAATTGGAAGTACCATAGCACTGCCATAAGGAGCAGCAGAAATTGCATGTATCCCTTTTTCTCCTCCAGTTTTAACTAAAGAATGTGATGGTAAAAAATCAACTAAATGCTTTGCAACACCAATAGGGCCAACACCTGGACCGCCACCACCATGAGGTATTGCAAAAGTTTTATGTAAATTTAAATGACAAATATCAGCACCTATTGTTCCTGGATTTGTTAAGCCTACTTGAGCATTCATATTTGCTCCATCCATATATACTTGTCCCCCATTTTCGTGGACTATTTTAACGATATCAAGAACTCCTTCTTCAAAAACACCGTGTGTTGAAGGGTAAGTGATCATCAAACACGAAAGTATATCCTTATTTTTTTCCGCCTTTTCTTTTAAGTCAGAAATATCAATATTTCCTTTATCATCACATTTAACAATGATAATATCTAATCCAGCCATTGCAGCACTTGCAGGATTTGTACCATGTGCTGAAGCAGGAATTAAAACTATATTTCTATGTTGTTCGCCTTTGCTATGTTGAAATGCTCTAATAACCATTAATCCAGCATATTCTCCTGCTGCACCAGAATTTGGTTGGAAAGAAATAGCTGCAAAACCTGTAATTTCACATAATTGTTTTTCAAGTTCTTTAATTAGAAGCAAATATCCTTCTGCTTGATTTGCAGGAACAAATGGATGTATTGCTCCAAATTCAATCCAACTTAGTGCAAATAGTTCACTGGCTGCATTGAGTTTCATTGTGCAAGAACCTAATGGGATCATAGACCTATTTAATGAAAGATCTTTTATTTCAAGTTTTTTAATATAACGCATCATCTCAGTCTCTGAATGATAGGTGTTAAAAATAGGGTGAAGTAAATATTCACTTTTTCTTGCTAATTCAGCAGGAATAGTAGTTATTTTAGCGCATTCAGAAGGCACACAAACAAATTCTTTAAATTCTTTTTTAGCTACTGTTGCAAATATTTTTAAAATTGAATTAATATCTTTTAATTCAGTTGTTTCATCAATACTAATCCCAATATATGAATTGTCAATATATCTGAAGTTGTAATTTTGATTTAGAGCTAATTTTTCAATATCTTTTATAGAAATATCTGAAGGTAGTTTTATTTTTATTGTGTCAAAAAAGTATTGATTTTCTTGTGTAAAGCCATATTTAATTAATTCAGCAGATAATACTCCTGTAAGAATATTAATATGTCTTGCAATTTCTTTTAATCCTTTTGGTCCATGGTACGCAGCATACATTCCAGCCATGATAGCTAGTAAAGCTTGAGCAGTACAAATATTTGATGTTGCTTTTTCACGTTTTATATGTTGTTCACGAGTTTGAAGAGCCATACGTAATGCCCTGTTGCCTTCACTGTCAACAGAAACACCTATTATTCTACCTGGCATTGTCCTTTTATAATCTTCTTTACAAGAAAAATATGCTGCGTGTGGGCCACCGAACCCCATTGGTAAACCGAATCTTTGTGTAGTACCAAATACTATATCAGCACCCCATTCTCCTGGAGGTGTTAACAAAGTCAAACTCAATAAATCTGCAGCAACAGCCACTAAAGCTCCACTTTGATGAGCTTTATTTACAAATTCAGTATAATTTATTACTTCACCAAATTGGTTAGGATATTGAATCAATGCACCAAATACTTTATCGTTAAAAACAAATGAATTAGCTTTTCCAATAACTAATTCAATTCCCAAAGGGTTTGAACGGGTTTTAAGGACATCAATTGATTGAGGGAAAATATCTTCAGAAATAAAGAATACATTCGCACCACGTTTAACTGCATCTCGGGAGCGTGTATTGAATAACATAATCATAGCTTCTGCTGCTGCTGTAGCTTCATCTAATAAAGATGCATTTGAAATTTTCAAACTAGTTAAATCTGAAACCATTGTCTGAAAATTTAACAAAGCTTCAAGACGACCTTGCGATATTTCTGCCTGATATGGGGTATATGCAGTATACCAACCAGCATTTTCTAAAATGTTTCTTTGAATTACTCCTGGTAATATTGTATTGTAATAACCTAAACCTATGAAACTCTTATATATTTTGTTTTTTGAGGCAATTTCTTTTAAATGCTGAAAAAATTGATATTCGTTTATCCCTTCAGGTAAATTTAAAGGTTGTTTTAAGCGAATTGCTGATGGTACAGTTTCGTCAATCAATGCATCTATAGAGTTCACTCCAACTTTCTTTAGCATTTCTGCTACCTCGCTTTTGCGTGGACCATTATGACGTAAAATGAAATTATTTGTTATCATACTCGTTAATTTTTAGTTATTTACTTATTAATTATCATCAAAACGATAGCAAAAGTAGTAATTATTTAATAATGCCATTTGTATTTTTCTACTTTTTTCTATTTTTTAATTATCTTTGCTTATCATAGAAAATATTAAGATTAGGATGATGAAAAATATAGTATTTATCCACGTTATAGTAATAATTATTTGTAAAGTGTCAACTGGCTTTTCGCAAGACACAATAAATCTCATGTCTGGTAAACAAATTAAAGCGAAAGTAGTTGAAATAGATTTTGATAAAAATGGTTATATATTATATGATATAAAGAAAAATGATAAGATAAAAAGCAAGTTTATTGAAAAAGAAGAGGTTTATTCAATTTCCTATTATAATAATAAAACTGAAATTGTTTACAAAATCGATTCTTCGAAAGGATTTATTTTAAATCAGAATCAAATGTACAATTATGTTATTGGAGAACAAGTTGCTTGGAAAAATTACAAAACCCCTAAATTAATACTTGTTGGTGGTGTTTTTTGTGGAATTTCTGGTCCTTTTTTGGGAGTATATTACGGTTTGTTGATTCCAGCAGCATATTCAGCAGCAATTAGTTTTGTAAAACCTAAATTTAAAATTGACAATACTAAGAAATCTAATGAATCAAATGTAGAATATTATAATTTTGGTTACAACAGCGTAGCAAAATCAAAAAACATTAAAAGAACTATAATAGCAGGTCTTTCAGGAATTCTTGCAAGCACTCTTATTATTACTGCAATGCAGGTTAATTCTATTGATTTCAAAAAGTAAAATAGCTATTTGAATTTATTAAAAATCTAAAGGGATACATTATATATATTATAGTAATATTAAACCGTAATAAAAGCAAAATCCTATAGAATCTTAAAATAATTCGACTTTCAATAAACTACCTTACAGTTAATTAGAAATTATTATCAAAAAAATGAAAAAAAAACTTGTTCGTATCATTTTAATGTTTAATTTTGCACTCCCATTTACGACAATATGGGATGTTCTTTAAAAAGCTTAATTTAATTTTTTACAAATAGGTTGAAAAATAAGAGGTTGAAAAAAAATTAAAAAAAAGTTTGCAAAGTTGAAAATTTAAATTAATTTTGCACTCCCTTTTGAAAAACAAAATTCTCTAAACAGAATTAAATATAAAAAGGAAGAATATTAGTTCTTTGAAAATATTGAAGATAGCAAATAGTAACAAATGTCCCTCGAAATTAATTTTTCGAAGTGAAATAAATCTGAGCATAATATAATTTCAAACTTACAATGGAGAGTTTGATCCTGGCTCAGGATGAACGCTAGCGGCAGGCTTAATACATGCAAGTCGAACGGTAACAGGTCCAGCAATGGATGCTGACGAGTGGCGCACGGGTGCGTAACACGTATGCAACCTACCTTTAACTAAGGAATAGCCCCGAGAAATCGGGATTAATACTTTATATCATTATGAAAAGACATCTTTTTATAATGAAAGCTCAGGCGGTTAAAGATGGGCATGCGCGACATTAGCTAGTTGGTAAGGTAACGGCTTACCAAGGCTGCGATGTCTAGGGGTTCTGAGAGGATTATCCCCCACACTGGTACTGAGACACGGACCAGACTCCTACGGGAGGCAGCAG
>DYDE01000108.1 GCA_020718065.1 Marinifilum sp.
GAAGTCCAGTTTGTACCACCATTTGTGGTTTTAAGGACAGTACCATTTAAACCAACCACATAACCGTTATAAGCATCAGTAAAATAAACAGAAAACAAATATACAGTTGTACCGCTTATTTGTTCAACCCAATTTATACCTCCATTTGTTGTTTTGAGAATTGTTCCAATCCAGCCTACCGCATAACCTGTATTATTATCAACAAAATATATATTACGTAAATGTCGGGTTGTTCCGTTTGATAAAACATTCCATTCATTTCCATTATTTGAGGTTTTAAGAATAGTCCCATACCAACCTGCAGCATAACCAGTATTAGCATCAGAATAATAAATTGAATTTAACCATTTTGTGGTTACTCTAATAGACCAATTGGTACCTCCATTCGTTGTTTTAAGAATTATTCCTGAATCATAATACACACTATTAACATTATATTGTAAACCTCCAGCAATATAACCCGTATTATCATCGATAAAACAAACTGAATTTAATTGATTATTGGAGCCACTTATTTGTTCTGCCCAATTATTACCGGCATCAGTGGTTTTAAGTATAACTCCATTATCTCCAACCACATAACCCGTATTATCATCAATAAAACAAACTGAATTTAATTGATTATTGGGGCCACATATTTGTTCTGCCCAATTATTACCGGAATCAGTGGTTTTAAGTATAACTCCACTATTTCCAACCACATAACCCGTATTTGCATTTGAAAAATACACAGAATGTAATAAATAATAATTATTGAAAATATTAGAGGTCATCCAATTATTACCAGCATCAGTGGTTTTCCGAATTACACATTTTTCACTTCCATCATAATAAGTACCCACCACGTAGCCTGTATTAAAATCAGTAAAATAAACTGATGTTAATTGATTGGTTGTTCCACTTGTTTGCTCTGTCCAGTTAGTCCCTGCATTTGAAGTTTTAAGAATGATTCCTGAATCTCCAACTGCATATCCGTAATTTTCATTAGTAAAATAAATAAAATTCAAAGTTTTAGTTGTTCCACTATTTAAGGTAGTCCAATTAATACCGGTATTTGTCGTTTTTAGAATAGTGCCACTTTCACCAATTGAATATCCTATGTTATCATCAGTAAAATAAACTGATTTTAAATCATTTTCTGTTGGTAATGGACTTTGTTTTACCCATGCTGCTGTTTGTCCTGTTAAAAGCAAACTGCATACAGTCCCAAAAAAAATGAATGTAAAAATCTTTTTAATCATAATTTCAATGTTTTAAATTTAATATTCTTTTACTATAATTTCAAGTCAATATTTTCTAATAATTTGCATACAACATATTATACATCCACCCCACAACCAAAAAGAAACACACAACATCTCCATTATTTGCTATGCTCCGAACCCCTTTTTCTTATTTTTGGGTATATCATATTTCTAACAAATCTACATAAATTTTATAATCTACTAAAAACATATTCATTTTCGTTTTTGTTTAATCAACAAATGCTATTTCAATTGCAAAGCTCCTGATTTATAAAATATTAAATGATGTTTTATATCTTAATCTAGTGGCAATAATTCTATTTTTGTTGCATTCTGAAAAAAAATATTTTTAAAGCAGTAAAAAATCGAAACCCTTGGTAATTGTCTTCATGGTTAGTACTCCAAAATTGGAGTAGGATGTCTGAAGCTTCAGGGTCGTTACTCCAAAATTGGAGTGGCATATCTGAAGCTTCAGGGTTCTTACTCCAAAATTGGAGTTGCATATCTGAAGCTTCAGGGTCGTTACTCCAAAAATGGAGTAGCATATCTGAAGCTTCAGGGTTCGTACTCAAAAATTGAAGTAGTATGTCTGAAGCTTCGGGCTCGATACTCCAAAATTGGAGTGGCGTATTTGAAACTTCATGATAGGTACTCCAAAATTGGAGTAACATATTTGAAAAACATTTTATCGTACTCTAAAATTGGAGAAGTATGTTTGAAAAATATTTTATACTATAAAAAAAATGGAGAAAGAGGATATGGAAATTTTTGATACTGATTTGAAAAAGGAATAGTTAAATAAAAATAGCACGCAGATGATACAGATAAATATGATTTATAAAGATTTAATTAAGGATGGTTCTAAAAATTAAGTTTCTCCTGCAGATTTCGCTAATTTACGCAGAATAAAAAACACAACATATTGAAAATCAATTTGCGAATATTTGCGAAATCTGCGGGAAACTACTTTTTTTTATTTCGAGCCTACAGCACTTTTATAATATTTCATTTGATTGTTCTACCATAATTTCGCACCAACTGTGCTTTTACAGCCTCGTAGAGGCGACATTTTGGTAGAAAAAATCTAAACCTAAACAATAAAGCCCCGTAGGTGGCGATATTATTTGTTTAGTGTTGAAAATTTTGTACGACTATGTTTATTTTTAATGCCCCAATCACCAAACTATTACTAATTTTGCGCTTCTTTAACTCTTAAAAACAAAAAATGAACAAAATTGCTACTTTTTTCATATTAATATTTATAAGCAGTATCTGCTTTGCACAAAGAACCTTTATACTAAACAAGGGCTCTAACAACTATACTGTAGAAATAACTGTTGAAAACTGCTACGATGGCACTTGCGAAGGAGCTGGAACCGTTGAACTCTTTGATAAAAAAACAAAACAATCATTTCAGATATTGACTTCCGAAGATTTGTATTTCTATATTGATTCGACCCAGAGCTTAACCGTAAATGTAATAGAACTATACGGAGAACAAAGTCCGCTTATATTTAACGATTTTAATTTCGATGGCTCAGAAGATCTGGCGATCAGAAATGGAAACAACAGTGGCTATGGTGGTCCCTCCTATGATGTTTATGTTTATAATATCACCAAAAAACAATTTGAGTTAAGCGAAGAACTTACGACCCTTGCTTTAGAAAACCTGGGTATGTTCCAAACCGACCAAAAAAGAAAAATAATAACTACCTATGCAAAATCTGGTTGTTGCTGGCATATAAAAACCGAATATAAGGTTGATCCTAAAACAGGATTGGTAAAAGTTTACGAACTGGAAGAAGATGCACAAAATGATGAGTATGTAACCGTAACAACCCGAAAACTGGTAAACAACAAATGGAAAAGCAGTGTGAAGAAATACAAGATAAATGAGTATTATAAGTAGGAATGAAAATTCTAAGCTAATTTATTCATAAAAAACAATAAAAGATATTTGTAATATTTAGTAAATCTAAAACTGTATATCAAATATATACTTGATCATTCCCACACTCCTGCAATATCTTTACCACAGTGCAGGCATCTACCTTTGTTGATATTATTTTTAAGAATGTGGTAGCCTTTTCTGTCTATGATTAATTTGTTGCATTGCGGACAATAGGTGTTTTCGGCATTACTTCCCATAACATTTCCTATATACACATATTTGAGACCGGCATCCAATGCAATTTTTCGGGCTTTTTCCAATGTACTGACAGGTGTGGAAACTGCATTGTATATTTTGTAGTTAGGAGAAAAACGAGAGAAATGCAATGGATATTCACTCATTTCATTTTCAATTAGCCATTTACACATTTCTTCTATCTTATCAAAGTCATCGGTCCAACCAGGAATAAGAAGATTGGTGATCTCTATCCAGATGTTATTTTTCTTTAAAGTAAGCAGTGTATCCAACACAGGTTTGAGTGTTCCTTTATTTAGTTTCTTATAGATCCTGTCGTCAAAACATTTTAAATCGATATTTGCAGCATCAATATAAGGGGAAACTTCTTCCAAAGGTTCTTTGTTAATATAGCCATTAGATATCAGTATGTTTTTCAATCCTTTTTCTTTGGCAAGTTTGGCAATTGCAAGTGTGTATTCAAAAAAGACTGTTGGTTCAGTATAGGTATAGGCAATGGCAGAACATTTTGCCAAGATACAGGTATCAACAACCATTTTGGGAGACATATTATAATTGTCAGTTTCGTCTGCACCAATTTGCGAAATAGTAAAATTCTGACAATTTAAACATCCAAAATTGCAACCTCCTGTGGCAATTGAATAAACTTCAGATTTAGGGAAAAAATGATACAAAGGTTTTTTCTCAACAGGATCAACATGCGTTGAACAAGGATTACCAAAAGCAAGGGTATATAATTTCCCTTCAATATTTATTCTGTTATTGCAAATACCTTTGGCATTTGGTTTTATAACACACGAATTAGGACAAAGAACACAGTGGACATTCCTGTTTTCAGTATGATAATAAAGTGCTTCTTTACCATACCTATTAAAATGATCTATGTTGTTATTAGTCATCAATTTTTATGATCAAAACCTATTCTTCAAATAATAAAAAGACAGCATTTCTAATTCTTACTAATACTATTTACTAAAGACTAATTACTAAATACTAGATACTTATTGAGCCTGATTATGTTTGCTTTTTGAAAGAATACTCTGCACTATGTTTTCACCGTTGAGTATTAGTATCAAACCATTCTCTGTTTTAAAAATACCCTCAACAATTTTAAATTGATTGTTCCACAAATAACCTTCGTGAATCTCAGTAGCATCGGTAGAAAACTTTTCTATTTCACTATCTTTAATGCTGACAACATCTGCTATTTTATCAATAACAACCCCAAAAGATTCAAACAAATGATCTTTAAAAATAATTAGTTTTTCTTCAACATTTATAAATGTCTTTTGCAAACCTAAAAGCATACGTAGGTCAGCAACCAGATATATTTCGCCCCTTATGTTAATATAACCTCTAACATCCTCAGTAGAATGACAAATTGGGGTAACAGAAACATCAGAATAAATTTCTTTTACATCAAGAATATCGATACCAAAACGTTTGTTTTCCAACCAAAACGTAACATATTGTTTTGTGAGATTTTTATCTTTGGCAGATTCGAGAAGTAGTTTTGTTACCATATAAATGATTTATCGCAGTTTTAATTATTTAAAGCTTCTTCAATTAAAGCAGAAACAGTAGAAAGTAGTTTTTCCTTTTGAATTTTTACAATATATTTATTAAAACCACATTCAAGGGCTTTGTTAATGATATCTGGCGAGTTTAAAGAAGAGTTCGCAATCGCAGGTATTTCGCTTTGAATATTTCCTTTTCTAACATTCGTAATAAAATCAAATCCATTCATGTTAGGCATTTCAATATCAGAAACAATCAGGTCGAACTTTTGTTCAAATAATTTTTCCATAGCAACATTTCCATCTTCAGCCGTAACAACAACATATCCGGCTTCAACCAAATAACCACTGATTAGTTGGCGCATATAAGAAGAATCATCAGCAAGCAATATCTTTATTTCAATATTAGGAAACATAGGTTTTTTAATCTTTCCTTCTGAAATGATATAGGAAGGATCAGAAAGTTCTATAATTCTATATAAATCGAGGAAAAGAGTAAGTTTCCGGTCAATAATATCAGTGCCCATAATACCTTCTGCAACATAGGTTGACGTATTTATTTTAACGGGAATATCTTTTATATCACACATTTCAGAAGCCAAAATACCACAAGGTTTTGCTGAAAACTTAGGAAGTACAAGATACATTTTATCGCTTTCTATGCATTCAGAAACATTAATAATAGTATTTAAACGAATAATTTTAATTGGAATATTGTCTTTTATATAAAATTCTTCATTTCCTGCCTTTTGAATTTCTGATAAGTTAATCTGGTCAACTCTTTTTACGATTGGTAATGCCAATGCAAACTGTTCCTTGTCACCTGCCTTAAAAAGCAGAATTGATTCTTTCTCCTCTTCAATTTTATTTACTTTATTTCTGGAAGCAAAAGCATCATTAACATTAAAATCGATTGATGTGTGCAAGGCAATATTTTCAACATCGAGAATTAAAGCAACCTTGCCATTTCCCATTATAGTTGACCCAGAATATATTTTAAGATTTTTTACAAATGGATGCATTGGTTTTACAACAATTTCTTCTGTCCCTATAATTTTGTCAAAAACCAATCCATATTTGTGTTTACCATATTTTAGAACTGCAAAGTGAAGTTCACTGCTATGGTCGATGCTGCAATATTGATTATTATCAGAACTATAATCAAGATCATGAAAACGATTGCTTTGACTGTTTTTTTCAATAATTTCTCTTTTATCCTTTTTCGTAAATTTCCGAGAATGTTGCAGGCATTCATTCAAATGCACAATTGGCAACAAAGTATTACGAAGCATAAATATTTCCTGATCGCCAGTACTTTCTATATTTTCATCAATATCATTATCGTAAAGTGTTATTAGCTCTTCAACATTAATTTGAGGTATTGCATAGTAATTACCTTCAGAAGTAATTACCAGACATTGAATAATTGCAAGAGTAAGCGGAACTTTAAGATAAACAGTTGTTCCATTACCTATTTGAGATTGTATTTCAATTGTTCCATTAACCTTTTCAATACTTTCTTTCACCACATCCATCCCAACTCCCCTACCCGAAATATCGCTAATTTCGAGAGCTGTGGTAAACCCAGGTAAAAGAATCATGTTAACAATTTCACTTTCATTCATTTTTAACACATCCGCTTCAGTTTTCATACCTAAACGCAAAGCTGATTTCTTAATTAGATTGGGATTAATTCCTCTGCCATCATCCACAATTTCTATAATAACGAAACTTCCTTCGTGGTATGCTTTAAGTTCAATTTTTCCCCTTGCAGGTTTGCCCAATCTAATTCTTTCTTCGGTAGGTTCAATACCATGGTCACCAGCATTTCTTACAAGATGTGTTAGCGGTCCTGCTAAAAGTTCAATAATGGTCTTATCCATTTCAACTTCACTACCATTTAATTTAAGAACAATTTCCTTATTGAGTTTCCTGTTTAATTCTCTGACAACCCTTGGAAACTTACCAAAAAGTGAAGCAATTGGCTGTAAACGGGTTTGTATAATTGTTTCTTGTAATTCTGTTGTAACTTTATCTAGCTTTTGAATTATTCCTCTATTAATTCCACCAGATTGATGAATATTAATAATTTGCTGGTTTCGAACCAATACCAATTCACCAGCTAAACGCATCAATTTGTCAAGTACATTAATATGTATCCTAACAGTATTACTAGCTTCTGGGGTTTTAATGAGTAAAGGTTCTTTATTATCAGGAATAAAATCCGATTTGGTTAGATTTTCATAAATATTGTCATTCTCTTTAGAAGTATCAACTTCCGAAACAACGATTTTTTTTCCGCCAACCTGAGTATTTAAAGCACTTTTACTTTGTATAATTCTGGCAAAATCATTATAGAAATCGGTTAAATCCATTTCATTACTGTACGATATATCGTCAAGCATTATATGAATTTTATCAATAGCCCGAATAATTATATCAATATGTTCATCATTAGCAATGATCTGATGATTTCGTATTTGTAATAAAATAATGCTTATCTGGTCAGTAGTTTTATATAAATTGTAAAAATTCAACAATTCAGATGTACTTTTAAAAGTATCTACAGCTCTGTGTATTTTGTTAATCAGCGTAACATTGGGATTTACTAATTGAGTTTTAAGTATTTTAAAATCTGACTCAATTGTATCAATTATTTTTTTTGCATCTAGAACAAATTCAGCTATAAGTTTATCATCAACCTCTTGTTGAGTATTATTTTTTTCTGATGCATTTAATTGAACAGTTGAACTGTCAGAGCTAGAGACAGATTTCTTAACATCATTTTCAGTTTTATCAAATAGCACACTTTCTATTTCAACAATATTAACTATACTTGAAAGTTTATCATAAATCTGCTCTATATTTATATCATTACTTTCAGCAATATTTGCTGTCATTCTTTTAAGCAGATCAGCTCCAGCAAGAAGAGCATCAACAAAATCACTTTCAGGTCTGATTTCTCTATCTCTAATTTTGGACATTACTGTTTCCATAATATGTCCAATCCTGCCAATATTCTTCAATCCCAGAAAACCAGATGTTCCTTTGATGGTGTGAACAGCTCTAAATATTTTGTTGATTAATTCTGTATCAGGATTATCTTTTTGTTTTTCAAGAATAATAAAATCATCTTCAATAGATGCAAGCAATTCTCTTGCTTCTTCAACAAAATCATTAATCATATCCTGTTCAAAATCGCTCATATAGATTTTGTTACTTCTAAATTAAAAATCTGCAAGTTAAATGCTATATATTAATTATTTTATTCTTTATGATCGTTGCCAACATTGAATACCGATACAACTTTCATCAGATTTTTAGAAATGTCAGAAAGTTGATTTGCAGATAAAGTAACATCCTTGGCTTTTCCACTATTTTTAGATACAGACAAACTAACATTCAATATATTTTCGGCAACTTCATTTGTTCCATTAGCAGCTTCACCTGCATTTTTCGATAATTCAATAGCACCAACTGTTAATTCCTGAACTGATTTTGCTATATTTTTAATACCCCTATTTGTCTCCTCAATATTAAGTGAAATATTTCCCATAGCTTCAGATTGTTCAATAACAGATTTATCAATAACCTCTTCTGATTTATTAATCATTATAATTATCTCAGAAACTTTATTAATAACTTTTATTGCTTCAGAAGTGTTTAGTTGAACTCCCTGAATCCTTTTGGTTATATCTTCAGCTGCTTTTGCACTTTGATTAGCCAATTCTTTAATTTCGTTTGCAACCACAGCAAATCCTTTTCCAGCATCTCCAGCAGAAGCCGCTTCAATAGTAGCATTAAGAGCAAGTAAATTTGTTTGTTCAGCAATTCTTTTAATTACATAAGTAACTTCTCCAATTTCATTTGCAGCTATTCCTAAACTACTCATTGAATTGGTTGCCAAATTAGCCATACCCATTGCTTCACTTGTAATTTTAGCTGATTCTTTAGAATTTTTACCAATACTATTCATTGATTTTGTCAATTTTTCTGCAGTTTCAGAAATATTGCCCATACTATTGGTCATTTCTTCGGCAGCTGAAGCAACAGTTGAAATATTAACACTCATCTCTTCAGCAGTAGAAGCAATAGTATTCATATTCATACTCATTTCTTCAGTAGCAGAAGCTACCTGATTTGATTGGTTGGTCATTGTTTCAAAATTTTCAACCAGATCATAAGAGACATTCGTAAGTTCTTCCGAAGAAGCAGAAAGTGAATCAGAATTCCTTCTTATTTCAATGATAATTTTTGAGAGATTTTGTTTCATTTCGTTCAAAGAATCTACCATTTCTCGAATTTCGTCATTTGATTTTATTTTAATTTCTTCCGTACGGCTTAAATCGCCTGAAGCAACTTTTTTAAGCAAATTTGTAGCTTTAACAATTGGTTTAGTTATACTTTTAGAAATCACAAATATTACAATAGATAGTATTATTAAACCTGCAATCCCAACCATAATAGAATAATTAAAGCTTTTATTTGCATCTTTCATAATTGCATTTACAGGAACTACAATTCCGAGCGACCAAGGTGTAACAGCTTTCCCAACATTTATAGGAACATACGAAATATAAACTTCCTGATTGTTCTCTTGTGTGATAAATGACAAAGTTTTATTAAACTGAATGTTTTCTAATATCTTAAATTCAGTATTTTGTTTTGTATAAACCTTTGTAATTTCTCTATTTACAAAGTCTTTATTAGGGTGTGCAATTATTTTTCCATTATTAGAAACCAGAAAAGCATAACTTTCTTCAAACGGTTTAATACTATCAATAATTGCCTGAAATCTATCAAGTCTGATATCAACTCCAACACATCCAATAAATTTATTATTTTCAATCAAAGGAGCTATTAAACTTGTCATAAGAACAGGAACTGTTGTAACACTACTATCCAGATAAGGGTCTTCTATCGACTCCCTTGCATTTTTTTTGATATTCGCATATAGAGGAGCATCTCCATTTAAACTTTTTTCAATAACAGAAAGTTTTATTTGACCATCTTGTTTCCAATAAATATTTGATATTCTCCCATATGGTTTTTCCCATTTAGGATCAATAGCAGAATATTCCCAGCTATCCCAAACAGCATAAAATTGAGGATAATCTCTGATAATATTTTTATACAACCCACCAAATATTTCATTTCTTTCTTCTATTGGAATTGATTTGTAGTTTTTTAAGGCTTGAGAAAGAGTTCTTGATACGGCAATTTCAGCATTTAATTCAGATTCCACTTTTCGTGCATTGTCTTTTGCATATTCGTTTGCAAGTTTTTTAGCATCATTTAAAGCATTCTGTTTAAGACTATATGCAATAAAACTTATTGCTGTAATATATATTAATGCAGATGTAGTTAAAACTAAAATAATCATTTTTGCACTAAGTCTGATTCTCTTTTTCATGTTCTTTCGTATTTTGAATAAAATCTAGTAAAATTAATAATATTTAAAGAAAATTAAGCTTTATGTTATTTTGTATTTAAGATAAGTTGTTTTCAATTTATCTGAATTACATTTATTTAATAAAAAATCAATATTTCTATTTAACGACTTTTTTTAAATGAAGTTGCTTTAATTTAGCATATTTTAAAAAAGTAGCATGGGCAGATATACGACATATTAAATATCCATAATATCCATCTAAGAAACCCAACAGAATAAAATAATCCTTTATAAATTTTACAATTGGATTAATAAGAATTTTAAATAAGGAAGAGCGTTTTCCTTTATTAAACATTGCTTGCGCTAATATATCTGTAAATTTGTTGGATTGTGCAATATGTTGCTGAATAGTATAATAAGAAAAATGGTATAAATCTCCTTTTAAATGAGTTTGCGAACATCCTTCCTTCAGTTCATATTTATCATGAGGATTTACGCCTCCCCATTCCCCTTTAGAACTATCCCATAATCGCAATTTAATATCAGGATACCAACCACAATGTTTAATCCATTTTCCACAATAGTTTGTAAGGCGATTCATTGTATAACCGTCTTTATCCCAATTATTTTTAACTTTTATTATAGATTTTATCAATTCTTCAGATAACTCCTCATCAGCATCCAATGACAAAATATGTGGAAAAGAAGCTTGTGTAATTGCCCAGTTTTTTTGCTCTATATGTCCTTCAAATTTGTGTTTTACAAATTTAACACCTTCTTTAAGACATATTTCCTCAGTTTTGTCTGTAGAATAAGAATCAACAATAACAATTTCATCAGCAACACTTCTAACAGATTTGATACAACGTTCAATATTTTTTTCTTCATTAAACGTAATAATAACAACTGAGAGATTTACCATATATAATAAATTAATGAGAAATGTACAAACCTACAATTTTTTTTAAAATATTCAAATAGATTAGCAAAAATGATTGAATAATGCTTAATTATTTAAATAAAAACTGTGGAATTGTGAACATTTTGCTCAATTTTATTCAAGAATGTTCTTGTCTTTTATTTCTTTCTCGAATTGTTCAATACTAATGGCATCATCAATTGAGTATTCACCAATTCTAGTTCGGCATAATACAGAAAGATATGCGCCACAATTTAATGCTTCACCAAAATCTTTTGCAAGAGAACGAATGTAAGTACCTTTGCCACATACCACTCTAAAATCAATTGTTGGTAAATTAATATTGGTTATTTCAAACTCGGATATTGTTACTTCTCTGGACCTCATTTCAATAGATCTGCCTTTTCTTGCTGCTTCATAAGCCCTCTCTCCATCTATTTGTTTTGCTGAATAAATAGGAGGAGTTTGATGAAATGTACCAATAAATTTATTGGTAGAATTTCTGATTAATTCTTCGGTTAAATGCGAAATATCAAAAGTTTTGTCAACTTCAGTTTCTAAATCAGCAGATGGAGTTGTTGCTCCAAGAAAAAAAGATCCGGTATATTCTTTATCAAAAGCCTGATATTCATCTATTTTTTTCGTGAATTTCCCTGTACATACAATTAGTAATCCTGTAGCAAGAGGATCTAGCGTCCCTGCATGACCAATTTTAATTTTTTTAACCCCAAGTTTATGTTTAACAAGGCATCTGATTTTATTTACGGCATCAAAAGAAGTCCATTTTAGTGGTTTATTGATTAACAAAACTTCTCCCTGAATAAAATCTTTATCCATTAAATTATTGTTAATTCAATTCCAAAAATATAAAGAATTATTATTATTGCTCCTAACACTATCCGATAGTAGCCAAACACTTTAAACCCATATTTGGTTAAAAAGCTTATAAAAGTTTTAATAGCAATCAATGCTACAATAAATGCTACTATGTTACCAACCAATAACAATGAAATATCTTTTGATTGTATAGTATGATACGATTTAAGTAATTTATAACCAGCAGCAGCAAATAATGTTGGTACTGCAAGAAAAAAAGAAAATTCAGCTGCATTTTTACGGTTTAGTTTTTGGGTCATCCCTCCAACAATACTTGCTGCTGAACGCGAAACACCAGGTATCATTGCAAGACATTGAAAAAATCCAATCTTCAATGCAGTTAAAAAGCTTATTTTTGGGGGTTCGGTATCTTTTGCATTTTTAAACCATTTGTCAACAAATAAAAGTACAATTCCACCCAATAACAAAGATACAGCCACAACTAAAACATTTTCCAGAAGAGCATCAATATAATCATTCAGCAAAAATCCAATTACTGCTGCCGGAATAAATGCAATTAATAATTTTAAATAAAAATCAAAAGATTGAAAAAATCGTCTCCAGTATAAAACCAAAACTGAAAGGATAGAACCAAACTGGATATTTACAGTAAATAATTTTGCAAACTCTGGATTGTCAATTTTCATTAACGATTCTGCAATAATCATATGACCTGTAGAAGATATAGGCAAAAACTCAGTAATTCCCTGAATTATTGCAATAATAATAGCTTGTATATATGACATTTTAATACAATTCCGTAAATAATAATTTCTTTCAAAACAGTTTATTTAGTCCGAAGGCTTTTATGATTACCTTTCCTATATGTCTATTAGTCTAAAGCCTAATAGTCTATAGTCTATAGCCTAAACATCTAAAAACTATGCTACTTCCTCTTTTTTAGGCTTTTGCATTATTGCATAAATTTCTACTACATAACCTGCTAAAATGAGAATTGGAGCAAGAGTAATTCTTCTGAAACTAAATAATTCTTCATTAAACACATTAGGATCAGTTGATTTTCCACCAACCATAAGTAAAAATCCTAACATTATCAAGCCTAAACCAATCAATACAAATGTATAATTCCTTTTACCGAAAGGCATTTCAATTTTTGAATCTTCAATTTTCTTCGATTCAGTTTTCTTTGGAAGAGGTGTTTTAGTGGGATTTGTTGCCATTTTATGTTAATTTTAATAATAATATAAATTATCTGTTTTTATTTTTAGGTATTTTCTTACTGCAAAGTAAGTAGAAACCCATGCTAGAAATATTCCTAATAAGATTACAAATACAAAAAGCGAAAGAAATAAATCAATATCCTGCAGATCTATTAATTCAGGTATTTGCTTTTGAGCAAAACCAATTGAAAAAATTAAAAGAGTAATAGCCACTATTGCACTTACTATTCCCTGAATTATTCCTTTTATCATAAAAGGTTTTCTGATAAAGTGCTGGGTAGCACCGATCAATTGCATAGTTTTAATAAGAAAGCGTTTAGAATAAACTGATAAACGAATGGTGTTGTTAATTAAAGCTACTGCAATTATCAACAACAAACCACTAAATCCCAGCAAGAAAAAGCTTATTTTTTTTAGGTTTTCATTAATTACATCTACCAATGATTTCTGATAAAACACTTCATTAATAATTTTGCTTTGCTTTAGTTTGTTGCTTAAGTTAGCCAAACTATCATTATTTGCATAATTAGCTTTAACTTTAAGCTCAATAGAAGAAAGCAATGGATTGTAACCTAAAAATCCCACAAAATCTTCACCAAGTTCTTTTTGTAAAACTTTGGCAGCATTTTCTTTCGAAATAAATTTTGTTGATCTCACATATTCTGAGGCATCCAATGTTTTCTGAAACATTTGTATATCTGCTTCTTTCGATGATTCATTAATCATAAGAGTCAGACCAATATTTTCTTTCACATAATCCGAAAGTTTTTTGGCATGCAACAATACCAATCCAAATAAACCCAACATATATAAAACCAAAATCATACTCACTACTGTCGAAATGTACGCAGTCGTAAGTCTTCTTTTAGCAAATGAGTCATCATTCCTTGCCATATATTCAGCTTTTCAGTCTGCTAAATTAATAAATTATTTAGGCTTAATTCAAAATTATTATAAAATTAACTTTTTTTAACAATTTTGGTCTTTGTATAGAAATTCAATATTAATTCTTAGGTCAACACCCCATTTTCAAATCTTTTTTTAATTTCAAAACACCATTCCAAATATTAACACCGAGGTACAAAATATTTGCCTAGAGATCGATAATATTGACATAGAGATAAGTAATATTAATATCGAGACCCATAAAATCATTTCACTACTGCTAATATCAAACACAACAAGGCTTTATTTTATATCGACATCGCTTATATTCACCTCAGCTCCCAAATATTTGCTTAGAGATGCAAAATATCCACTTAGAGATCGAAAATATTCACACCGAGATAAGTAATATTAGTATCGAGACCCATAAATTCATTTCACTATCGCTAATATGACCCACAACAAGGCTTTATTTTGTATCGACATCGGTTTATTTTATATCGACATCGGTTTATTTTGAATTGACATCGGTTTATTTTGTATCGACATCGGTTATATTCACCAAACCTCTCAAATATTCACTTAATGATGCAAAATATTTGCTTAGAGATCAAAAATATTAACATCGGGTACCATAAAATCCATTTCACTATGACAAATATTCACATCACTATGCCATTGTGTCACATCCGCATGCATAATA
>DYDE01000109.1:0-12618 GCA_020718065.1 Marinifilum sp.
TTTTTTTACAATTACACTATCTTTCTCCCCTTTTTCAAAACACCATTTAGCAATTAGTTGACGATTACGCATGTGGGCTTGTTCAATGTTTTTACCTGATTCAATTCTTACTAATTGAGTCATTAAGCCATTGCGGATGTAATTATTGTATAAAGTTTTTGCAACATCCTGATTGGGTAAGAGCCCAAGTTCAATCATTTTTTCATCCATTACATAGTACAAACCAAATAAGTCAGCACGGGTTTCTTCCAATGCAGAATGAAAGTTTTTCATAGCATCAGTACTCACACCAGGAAGTAATTGACCAGAACCATGACCTAAGCATTCGTGAAGATCGGTGTGAAGGTTATCCGATATAGAACCATATTTATTATCTAAGTCTATTTCATATTGTGAGTATGCAAATTCTTCAAGAAATCCATTTCCTTTGGCAGCTTCATCATATGCAAAAGTTATATTTTCCATGGTTACAGATTTAGAGCCATAATCTTTTCTTATCCAATCTGCATTTGGTAAATTAATACCAATAGGAGTTGAAGGGAAGCAATCACCACCAAGGCTGGCAACTGTTATTACTTTAGCAGAAACGCCTTTAACTTCTTTTTTCTTGAATCGTGAATCAACAGGAGAGTTATCTTCGAACCACTGAGCATTGGAACTAATTATTTCTGTTCTTTTTGTAGCTTCTAAATCTTTAAAATTAACGACCGATTCCCATGTTGCTTTTTTGCCCATTGGGTCTTCATACACTTCAATAAACCCATTAACAAAGTCAACCTGCGATACAAGGTCCTTTACCCAAAGTACATTATAATCATCCCAAGTCTTTAAGTCGCCTGTTTTGTAATACTCAATTAACATTTCTATTGATTTTTTTTGACTCTCATTTTCAGCAACTGTAGCAGCTTTTTCGAGCCAAACAACAATTTGCTCTATTGCTTTGGAATACATTCCCCCAATCTTATAAACATTTTCCTGAATTTTTCCATCAATTTTAACCAGTTTAGAATTCAGTCCATAAGAAATTGGAGTTTTTGTAGTATTATCTGTAACATCATTATAATATTTTTCAGCTTCTTTCTGGCTAACATCTCCATAAAAGTTTACAGCAGAATTTTTAACCAGATCTTTTTTAGGATCAAGACAAACTTTTTTAGGGTCAATATTAGGATCGAACATTATAGGAGTTAGCTTTTCAATAAGTTTATCTATAGTTTCTCCATTTTCTAATGGAAATTTAGAATTATCAGAATTTTTAACTAATTCAGAAAAATATTCTTTGCTAAAGTCAGGGATAATTTTATCAGATGAATAGTGATGGTAAATACCATTGGAAAATTCAATGCGTTTTAAGTAAATCAAGAATTTACTGTAGTTTTCTGATTTATTATCTCCTTTGTAAGTATTGTATATGTTTTCAAGGGTTCTTCTAATACATAGATTGTGTTTGTAATTCTGATCCCATATAATATCCCTACCACAAAGTGCAGCCTGGTTTAAATAATAAATTAATTCTTTTTGTTTAAGAGATAAAGAATCGAACAATGGAACTTTATATCTCATTATTTTAATATCAGCAAATTGTTCAACAAAATACTTAAAAGAGTCAATACTGTCTTTTTGAGTAACTTTTGTATTTTTGTTATTGTTTTTTTGATTACATGATATTATACCTATTAATAATGTCATAATTAAACTGATTTTTAAAATTCTATTCATAATCTAATGTTTTAATTTATTTTAATTATTTTATTCTGGATTGGGGCGTCCTTTAGGATGCCCTGTTTTCCACATTTTTTCTGTTTCTTCCTGTTCTTTTTTAAGTGCATCAGATACCTCTTTATTTTCTATTTTACTTAAATCCGGTTGACCTGCATTTACCCATGCTGTAAACCAAAAACTACCAATAGTTTTAATTGCTATACGCATCTGGTTATCAACCATTCCATTAATCATATTTTGAAATACTGCAGAATATTCCTTAGAATATACTTTTACAGTCATTTGTCCCTTGTTTTCATAACTGTATTTTTTATCAGAAGGGAAATTTAATCTCATATAATCATCCACTGCAAAAATTGTATCTATAAATTTATGGCTTCCTTCAACTAATTCCCATGCTTTATTCAAAGGGTTTTCAATATATTCTGCTTTACCGGTAAATAAATCATAACCATCAGAGAATAATTCAGGTAAACGTGATTCCCAAAAAGCATGAATTCCTTTTTGTTCAGGGATTCTCCCATTATAGTATTCAGTTGTATGCAATGGAACAGTTGCATCAGCAATATAATGACCAAGATTAGCTGAAACATATAATATTTTATCTGCATCTTCGTTTTTAAAAGCGTCTGTTAGCCGATACATCATAACTTCAATCCACCAAGGGTTTATGCCATACATTTTAAGTGTATCTTCAGTATATTTGGTTACAGCATCTTTCCATTTTCTTGGAACCGAATCAAAAGGGTTTTCACCATAATGATCAATATCAATATAATGGCGTACTGCTTCGTTTTCGTCGGAGAATGTACGTTTATCAGGATCAGTACCGTGTTCCGAGATGTATTCAATATGCTTTTTATAAAATCCAATCATTTCGGGAGGTAAAGTAAATATTGCTATTTTATTTACTTTTCTATGAACATAAAATCCCCAGGAACTAGACTTTGATGTTCCGGTTAATAAAAAAACAAAAGTAATTAAGACAATAAGAGCAACTAATTTTAGATATATTTTTAACTTATTTGAAAGTGTCATTTTTGATATGTAATATAAATGTCTAAAATTAAGTAATATTATAATGTCAATATTTTTCTTTTGCTATAATTTAGAGATTTCTACAAAATAATTTTCTTTAAAAACAGGAATCGTTTTGGTAATATTTGGAGTAAAGCAATATTCCAAAACATCATCTAAGCCGAGTTTTTTTAATCGGTGGCGATGTGACGATTTTTCAATATAATCTAAAATGTTATTTTTTGCTATTTGCCATAAATCAACAGACGCCATAGCAGAATCGCAATTTAAAGAATAATTAGCTTCATTATTAAGTTTTTCTGCAACAGCTCCGGCAAAGATTGAATCCTCTAAATTAAAACGATTCTTCCATCCTGCACAAAGAATTAACACATCTTTGTTTTGTTTAATCAACATTTCACAAAGCGCATTTAAATTCAGAAAAGAACCAATAACAATATCTAAACAGTTTTTCGCCATTTCAACAGCCTGTGTTCCATTGGTAGTCGTAATAACAATAGTTTTGTTTTTCACGGCATTGCCCATAAAATTATATGGTGAATTACCAAAATCAGCTCCTTCAATTACTTTTCCATCTCTTTCACCAGCAATGAGAAATCCACTATTTTTGTATTTATATGTTTCTTCAAGAGTGGCAACAGGTATAATTTTTGCAACCTTATGTTCAAATGCAGTGCAAATAGCAGTTGTTGCACGTAAAATATCAACAATAACAATAATAGATTCTTCTTTGTTTTGATAGAACGGGAAGTTTGCCGGTGAAAAGCAAACTTCCAGATTTCTAATCTTTTCTTTTTCCAAGCTAATTTATTCGTTAAAAAAAGTTTGTTAAATTATGCTTTATAAAAAGGAAATTTTACAACTTTGGCTTTTAAAGCTTTGTCGCGGATTTTAATAAATATTTCTGTTCCTGCTTTTGCAAATTCAGTTTTAACATAGCACATCCCTATTGCGATTTTAAGAGATGGAGCCATAGTTCCTGAAGTTACTTCACCAATTATGTTTCCTGAAGCATCTTCAATCATATATTCATGACGTGGAATACCTTTATCTAACATTTCAAAACCAACTAATTTCTTAGTAGTTCCTTCTGTTTTTTGTTTTAATAATGCTGGTTTATTAATAAAATCTTTATTGGCAACAAATTTGGTTATCCAACCTAATCCGGCTTCAATAGGAGATGTTGTATCATTAATATCATTTCCATATAAACAGAATCCCATTTCAAGACGAAGTGTATCTCTTGCTGCTAATCCAATTGGTTTAATACCAAATTCTTTACCTGCTTCAAAAACAGCATTCCAGATTTTAGCAGCATCTGCATTTGCAATATAAATTTCACAACCACCAGAACCAGTATATCCGGTAGTAGCAAAAATAACATCTTTCACTCCTGCAAAGGTTAGTTTCTTGAAAGTGTAATATTCCATATCCAAAATAGGTGTATCAGTAAGTTTTTGCATTGCTTTCAAAGCTAAAGGTCCTTGAACAGCTAATTGAGATATTTCGTCAGAAGCATTGTAAAGAGTTGCTCCCATTGTGTTTTGTTTGTTGCACCACTCCCAGTCTTTCTCGATATTTGAAGCATTCACAACCAATAAATATGTTTGATCATCAACTTTATAAACTAAAAGATCATCAACTATTCCTCCTTTATCATTAGGAAAACAGGAATATTGAACTTTTCCATTAACCAAAACAGAAGCATCATTTGAAGTAACTTTTTGTATAAAATCAAGAGCTTTAGGCCCTTTAACCCAAAATTCTCCCATATGAGAAACATCAAAAACACCTAATTTGTTTCTGACAGTTTCGTGTTCGATATTAATACCTTCATATTGTACTGGCATATTGTAGCCGGCAAAAGGAATAATTTTAGCACCAAATGCTACGTGAAAATCGTAAAATGCAGTATTCTTCATTAGTATTTTATTTAAATGTTATTATTTGAATTTATTTTTTATAGTTTTTGCAATTTCTTTTAATTTCCTCATCTGCTTTAGTGAAATTTAATTCACTTGCTTTTGTCCAATCATAGCAAGCACCAGTAATATTGCCCATCTTGTATTTTGCATTTCCCCTATTATAATATGCTTCGGCATAATTAGGATCTTGTTCAATAGATTTTGAATAATCAGCAATTTCACCCACATAATCTTTTAATTTGAAACGACAGTAAGCTCTATTAAAATAAGCTTCCGAATAAATTGGTTTTAACTGAATAGCTTTTGTAAAGTCTGATTTTGCTCCTTTCCAGTCTTTTCTTTTGAATTTAGCATAACCTCTGCCAAAATATGCTTCAGCAAATTTTTTATCAATTTTAAGTGCTTCATTAAATTCTTTGATAGCACCTTTGTAATCACCCTGATCAATTTTGTCTTGTCCGCTTGTGGCATAACCTATAGCTTCTGGATTGGTGCTTTGAGCATTAACAGTAGCAATTGTTAAAAAAATAATTATAAAAATAAGTAGTCTTTTCATTATTTAAGTTTTAGTTTATTTACAATATTTAATTAATAGATTATTGGCTTCAGAAACACCAAGAGAACTTGCTTTTCTCCAATCTTCACAAGCCTCTTTATAGTAACTTAGTTTAAATTTATTTTCAGCTCTATAGAAATAAGCATCGCCATACGAAGGATTATTCTCTATTGCTTTGGTAAAATCAATAATTGCTCCATCATAATTTTCAAAATGGGCTCTTAGCAAACCTCTGTTAAAGTATGCATTATCCGAATTGGTATTAAGTTTTATTGCTTTGTTATAATCTTCCAATGCTTTATAGTATTCTTTTATATTTGTTAGAGAATAGGCTCGACCAATGTATCCATCAAAAAAAGTGGAATCCAGAGTAATGGTTTTGTTAAAATCAAATATTGCCAAAGAGTCCATACCTAATATAGAATAGGAATTTCCTCTGTTATAAAAAGCTTCTTTGTTTTTAGGATTAAGTTCAATAAGTTTAGTGAAATCAACAATTGCTGAATTGTAATTTTTTAAATCCGAATAAACTAAACCCCTGTAATTATATACATCAATGAAATCTGGCTTTAATGCTAAAGCTTTTGTGAAATCATTTATTGCTTCATTGTATTTGTTCGTTTTGTAATAAGTAGCTCCTCTATTAAAAAAAGCTTCAAAAAAGTTTTGTTTAAACTCTATAGCCTTTGTATAATCATTTATAGCTCCATCAAAATCAGCTAGCTCATCTTTTATCATGCCTCTATTTAAATATGCTTCAGCATATTTAGGCATTAAGTCAATGGCATTATTATAATCAGAAAGGGCTTCTTTATATAAGCCTTTGTCTGTATTTAACTTCGCACTCTTAAAGTATGAATCTGCTGTATTCTGTGAAAATAAATTAGCATAAACCATAAGCAGACCTGCTATAAAAGCGTATAGTTTAAACTTCATTTTTTTTTATTTAATTTACAAAAATATAAAACTTAAATTAACCTTAAAAATTATTGTTCATTTTTAATTAAATAACTATTTTTATAAACAAATATACAACACTTATTTGTCAGTATAAATGACTATAGAACAACTTTTTAATTTAATAAGCTTTATGTATAACAAATAACCAAATGAAACTATTTAAACTATCAATGAATATCATATCTTTTGTTATTGTTTTGATTTTTCTATTTTGTAAATCTTTTGTCTTTAGTCAAAATAAAAGTTTAATAAATAAAAAATCATATACTGCTGTTGTAATAGAACAGGGTTTGGTTGATTGTTTTCCTAAAGGTTATAAAAACTCTAAAGGAGATTCTGTTTCTTGTGAGCCTTCAGCTGTTGTTTTTTATAATAATTATTTGATTTTTGCAAGTGATAAAGATATTCCTAATAAATCTCCTGTATTTTCCATTCCTTACCTCGGCAATCTTCATAAGGATAGCATTAGTTTTTATATAAATAAAGAGTTAACAAATACTATAAAGTATGAGGACTTTACTATTACTAATGATGGAAAGTATATTTTTGCAACAACTGGTTTTGATAGAGTTAAAAGTGATCATAGCTGGGATAATTTCAATAAATTATTATATTGGAAGAGTGGTAATGAAAATGATGTCCAAGTTATATGTTCATCGGAATTTAACAATGTTAAAAGTTCTGTAAAATTAAGGAAGTATTTTGCTAAAGTATTGGCAAATGATTCTTTTCCATCAGGAATGCCATATTATAAAATTGAAGGACTGATGTGTATGCCCGGAAATAAATTATTGTTTGGTGTTCGTGAAACAGGTAGTAAGTATGATGCTTTTCAATATAGAATAGCTATGATTGCTACAGAATTTTATGTAGAAAACAATTCAATTACCATTGACACTAATTTTAAATTAGTTTATGATTATGTTTTACCCAAATCTATTAATATTTATAACCCGCTTGCATTATCAAGCATAGAATATGATAAGTTCAATAAAAGAATATATTTGTTGACAAGTTTTGAAAAGACAAACCCTGATATTTTATTGGGTGGTTATCTTTGGGTTTTGACATTAGATGAATTGAAAAAAAGAAAACCTCCAGTATTGGTAACTAAAAAAGATGGTTCACCCTTGCTTTTTTGTCACAAGCCTGAAGGTATTGCTGTAATTGATAAGAAAACTGTTTTTATTGTATGTGATGATGACAGGATTACCGGAGATAATAAATGTTATATTCCGGAAATGCAATTTACACGTAAGCTAAACCAGTTTGCATATTATGTAGTTCAATTTGAATAAATTCTTTTTTATTAAAAAATCAGCTATGATTAATTTTATATTAAACAATAGAAGTATTACATATACCGGAGATGGAAATGATTCGTTGTTAAATTATTTAAGGCTTACTGAAGGGATAACTTCAGTAAAAGATGGTTGTTCTGGGCAATCTGCTTGTGGTGCTTGTATGGTTGAGATTAATGGGAAAGCTAAATTATCTTGTGTTACTTTAATGAAAACGCTTCAAAATGCTACAATAACTACAATGGAAGGAATTCCTGAATTGATTAAACAGGCTATAGGTAAAGCATTTGTTCAAAAGGGGGCTGTTCAATGTGGTTTTTGTACTCCGGGCTTTATTATGCGAACAAAGATATTGTTGCAAGACAATCCAAACCCATCTCGTTCTGAAATAGCAAAGGCTTTAACTTTAAACTTATGCAGATGTACTGGCTACGTTAAAATTATAGATGCTATTGAACATGCTCTTCAAACAATAAAAGATAATACCAAAATAGAATATACAGAAAAAACTGGTAAAATTGGAACCTCATATCCTAAATATCAGGCTTATGAAACTGCTATGGGAAAAAGGAATTTTGTTAAGGATATGAAATTTGAAGGTATGCTTTATGCGGCACTTAAATTTTCAGATCATCCCAGAGCTAAAATACTCAATATTGATTGCACCGAAGCAGAAAAGTTAAATGGTGTAGTAAAAATATTTAAATATTCTGATATCCCTGGAAATTCTATAATAGGGCTTATATATAAAGACTGGCCTTTAATGATCAATGAAGGACAAACAACAAATTATATTGGAGATGTATTGGCTGGTGTTGTTGCTGTTTCCGAAAAAACAGCACGAGAAGCTGCTAAGTTAATTAAAGTTAATTATGAAATATATACCCCTGTTACTGATGTTCACGAGGCCGTTAGAGAGGATTCTCAAAGGGTACATTCAGAGAAATCAAATGTTTTAGATTCTTGTATTATAAATAGAGGAGAAACGATAGAGAAGGCTTTTGCTAAATCCGCATTTATTTCTGAAGGCATCTATAATACTCAGCGGATAGAGCATGCTTTTTTAGAAACAGAGACAGCTATTGCATTGCCTGTTGGTGATGATGGACTTCAAGTATATACTCAGGGACAGGGTATATACGAAGACAGACGACAAATAGCATTGATTTTAGGTATTTCTGAAGATAAAATTGCAGTTACACTTGTGCCCAATGGCGGTGGTTTTGGAGGAAAAGAAGATATGACCGTTCAGGGTCATGTTGCTTTATATGCATACATTTTAAAGAAGCCCGTATTGCTTTCTTTGTCTCGCGAAGAATCTATTATCATGCATCCAAAACGCCATCCTGTTTTTATGGACATAAAACTTGGATGTGATAAATATGGGAAAATAAATGCCCTTAAATTAAGAGCGATGGGTGATAGCGGAGCTTATGCTTCTGTTGGTACTAAAGTTATGGAAAGGGTTGCAGGTCATGCAACAGGAGCTTATTATGTTCCTAATGTGGATATTGTTTCAAAAACAATTTATACAAATAATATTCCTTCAGGTGCAATGCGAGGGTTTGGAGCCAATCAGGTTGCTTTTGCGCTTGAAAGTTGTATTGATGAATTGTGCGAAAAAGGAGGTTTCGACCGTTGGCAATTTAGGTGGGACAATGCTTTAATAAATGGACTATCAACTGCTACCGGTCAGGTGTTAAAAGCCGGAGTTGGTGTTCGTGAATCATTATTGGCTATAAAAGATGATTTTTATAAAGCAAAATATGCAGGTATCGCATGTGGGATTAAAAATTGTGGTGTAGGAAATGGCATGCCCGATTTTTCAGATGTTATAATTAATATTATTTCTGCTGAAAAAGTTGTTATTCATCATGGCTGGACAGAGATGGGACAAGGAGTTCATAATATGGCGATACAAACACTTTGTCAGGAGACAGGTATTAATCCTGATATAATTGAAGTTAAGGTTGAAAGTGCAGCAGGCATTAAAACTGGTATGACCACCTCTTCGAGAGCTACTTCTTTGTTGGGCAATGCGATAATTGTTGCATCAAAAGCAATTGTAGAAGACTTAAAGACCACAACTATAGAAAAACTTTCAGGAAAAACATACAGAGGGAGATGGATTTGCGATTGGACAACAAAACCTGGTGCTGATGTTGAGGAAATAATTACACATTATTCGTATGGCTATGCTGCTCAATTGGTAATACTTGATGATGAAGGAAATATAACCAAAGTAGTTGCTGCTCATGATGCTGGTAAAGTTATGAACCCAACCTTATTTGAAGGACAAATTGAAGGTGCTGTTGTTATGGGTATTGGTTATGCTTTATATGAAGATTTGGTTATGGAAAACGGATATTTAAAAAGTACTAAACTTCGTGACTGTCAATTAATGAGAGCTAAAGATATTCCAGAAATAAAAGTTATTGGAGTTGAAGTTGAAGATCCACATGGACCTTATGGTGCAAAAGGTGTTGGTGAAATAGGTTTGGTTCCAACTGCTGCTGCTGTTGCTAATGCATTGTATCAATTCGACAAAATAAGACGTTATAGTTTGCCAATTAAAAGAAAGTAAACATGTATAAATTAGTTTACTATAATTGCTTGTTCTGTTTTTTGTTTTATTGATTATGGTGTTTTTTAAACCAATCTTCCTGAGATATGGTTTCGGTTTCATTAATTATCTTTTTTTCTATCTTCTTTTGAGCATTTATGATAGACTTTGTAACAAAGCTATGTTCAATGCATTCCGATTCGGTTAACCCTAATTTTTGCATCATCATTGTAATCCTTTCGCTGCCAAATATTCGAAGCAAAGGCTCATCAAGCGATATATAAAACATAATAAGTGCGCTGTAATTTGTAAGCAGATCAATTTTGTTTAATACTGTCTCTTCTTTACTAAATATTGGATAATGTTCTACAAAAAGAAAATCAATAGCTTGCTTTTCAGTTTTGTTTTGATTTTGTTTTATTGTATAAACTTTATTCAAAGTTTTTGCTTTAATAACAATTATTTCTGCATCATTAGATATTTGTATATCCCCAGCAAATTCATTTTCTAAACGGTATTTAATTTGCTGCTCTTCGAGCATGTTAATAATTTTGTTTTTGGTTTCATCAAAAAAATAAATAACAATTAAAGGGGGTGGAGTTTTAAGTTTTTGTTTAAGTTCCTCTTTTATTGCCGCATATTTCGATTTTTCATTTAAATATACCTTGTCTTCAAGGCGTTTCGACTTAGGTGCTTTTTTAAACCACAACATATAATTATATATTTAATGGATAATAAAATGTTTGAACTATTATTTAATAAATTCTTTATATAAATAATATGAATACAATTATAAGAATTTATTTTAAATAAAATAATAGAATTAATGATTATTTTTGAAGCAGTTATTACTTGGAATAATTTTATTTGTAGTGATTTGTGGATAATAAATACATATATTAGATTTTGTTTAATTCAGAGAAGGGTATTACTAATAGCTTTTTTGTTATGTGATATTTGTTTTTGTGTTTCTGCACAAATCAATTATTCTGTCATAAATAAAAAAGATATCGAAAGTCCGATGTATTATAGTCATTTGACTCGTCAGGATGGACTTCCCTCTGATAAGGTATATATGCTCATGCAAAACTTTCAGGGTTATGTATGGATTGCAACCGATAATGGATTGGCACGCTATAATGGCCAAAATATTAAAGTGTTTAATCATTTTATTGATGATAGTACTTCTATTGTAGATAATGTGGTTAAATCGATAAAAGAAGCTCGCGATTCCACATTATGGATTGGAACAATGGATGGAATTTCTATTTATAATCCTTTTACAGGAAATTTTCTTAATTACTCCTATTATTATAAAGGTAATAAACATCTTCCTGCAAAAGGGATCATTTCTTTTTTTCAGGACGATGATGGAAGTATGTGGATTGGAAGTGAAAATGGATTGGTTCATGCTTCAGAAAAAGCCAATTCTTTCGAATATTTTTCAACAAAAGGTAGTGAATTAACTACTGATAGGTCTTATGCTTTTAAGCATATTGTTATAGTAATACAAGATCCTCGTGATAAGAGTAAATTGCTTTTGGGCACTCTGGGAGGTCTGCTTCAATTCGATAAGAATACAAAGAAAATAACCAAGGATTATGAAAAAACAATTAATAATTCCTCTTGTATTATTGATATGTTTCTTGATAGCAATCAATATTTGTGGACCTGTGGTTGGGGTATTGGACTTAATTGCATTGATTTAAAAACAGAACAATGGCAGGAATTTCCTTATGATAAAAAAAAGCCAGTTGATATACTTCGCATACTTCCAAAAAACAGAGATGAATTTTGGCTTGCAACCATCGGTAATGGATTGGGTGTATTTAATAAAAAAACAAAAGAATTTACTTTCTATAAAAAAAACAACAAAATTGTAAACTCTTTGATATCCAATAATATTAATAACATGTCATTCATTGGAAGCGAACACAATATTTGGCTCCCCAGTGATGATGGAATAAATATACTAAAGAAAGATTTCTTTTCATACAGAAAAGTTGAATTGCCATTGAAAGATTGCTCTATTAATAATTTTTATAGAGACAAACAAGATAAAAAACTTTATATTGCTACCAATGTAGGCAAAGGGCTTTATGTTTTTGATGAACAATTGGGTCAATGGAGTTGTATTGGTATAGATATTTACCATGATAAGAATAAAATAAATATTCAAAAAATATATAAAGATTCACGTTCAATCATTTGGTTAAGTACAACAAGCAATCTTTACTATTTAGATAAAAAAAGCAACAAACTTAAAATATTTAAAACAGCGGATAACAAACCATTGGTTTTAGAATATCCTTGGATTACATGTGTACTTGAAGATTATTCGCATAATTTATGGGTGGGTACCCGCATTGGAACTGTTATTAAAATTGATTCATCCTTAAGTTTTGCTACCTATTATATTCATGACAAAACTAACCCTAATAGTTTGCTTGATGGAACAAGAACCAGTTCTATGTATATGGATAGATATCATAGAATTTGGATTGGGAACAGCAATGGAATCAGTATTTATGATTCCGATAAAAAGATGTTTTT
>DYDE01000109.1:12649-14848 GCA_020718065.1 Marinifilum sp.
TGGTATTACAAAAAGATGGATAAATGGAATAAAAGAAGACAAGTATGGAAGAATATGGCTTGCTATTGATGGAGCAGGTTTAGTTAGAGTTGAAATGCTAAACAGAGATAGATTTCAATTTAAATTATTTAGTACAACCAATGGTCTTAACAGTAATATTATAGGCAATATCCATTTGGATAAGAACAAGGAGTTTTGGTTTTTAAATTATGGCTTATTGCATTTTAACCCATATAACGAAACATCTACGCTTTATGATATTTCTAATGGTTTGCACGAAAACATCAATTTTGATAAAAGTATATATATTGATTATGACAACAATATTTATTTTGGCAGCGAAGGAAAGTATGAAACATATTGTCTTAACGATTTTCATTATTCTTCAATAGACATCAAATTGTTAATTGAATCAATTGAGATCAATGGGCAAAACTATATTAAGGATTATGGTAATACTAAAAATCAACTTTTAAACTTAGCTGCAAGTCAGAATAATATTACTTTTCGTTATGCGACTATTTGTTTTCAAGATGTAGAGCAGATTAAATTCAGATATAAGTTGGAAGGGTTTGATAAGGATTGGGTACTTGCAGGAAATGACAAAGAGGCAAAATATACTAATCTGCCTGCAGGTGAATATAATTTTATATTACAGGTGATGAATCGTGGTGTTTGGCTTGATCAGCAAATTAAAATTAAAGTGGTTATTCCACAATACTTTTATAAAACAATTTGGTTTATAAGCATTATATTTTTTGTCTTTATTTTAACTGTATTTCTGATTTTTAAATATAGGATGCGACAGTTATTGAAAATGGAAAGATTGCGAACACGAATAGCTACCGATATTCACGATGAAGTTGGTTCTACCCTAAGTAGTATTTCTATTCTCAGCGAAATTGCTGGAAAACAACTTGAAAATACAAAATCATCTGGTATATTAAATGAAATTCATAATGGAGCAATTAGTGTATTGGAAAAAATTGATGACATTATCTGGTTGGTATATCCAAAGAATGACAAATTCAGTAATCTTGAACTTAGGATTCACGAATTTGCAGTTCCTCTTTTCGAATCAAAGAACATTCAATTTAAAATTATTTTTGATAAAAACCTTTCTATACTTAAATTGCCAATGGAAGTTCGTAGAGATGTATATCTTATTGCCAAAGAAATTATAAACAATCTGATAAAACATAGTGAATGTGAAATGGCATATATAAATTTTAAAGAATATTCTTCTGGTTTTACTATGGAAATAGAAGATAATGGAAAGGGCTTTGATACTGAAGCTTCATCTTCAAGAAATGGTTTATCTAATATAAAAAGAAGGTCAATGCAATTTGGTGCTGAATTGTCAGTAAATTCAATTGTTGGACAGGGTACTAAAATAATCCTGAAAGTTAAAACCATATAAATATATGATTGTATTTCGTTTTTTTTTAATCTAGTTTTGTCAACTAATAAATATATATGGCTATAAAAGTTTCTATATACGAAGACAATAATTCGCTCAGAAATACCATGTCGTATCTGATTCAAGGTGATGCAATGCTTGAATTTGCAGGTGCATTTCCCAATTGTTCAGATATTCTGGAAAATTGCAAAAACAATACCCCTAATGTAATATTGATGGATATCGACATGCCGGGTATTTCAGGAATTGAAGCTACAGCTATGGTTAAAGAAAAGTTTCCAGATATAAATATATTAATATTTACTATATTCGAAGATAGAGAAAAGGTGTATCAGGCATTATGTGCTGGTGCAACTGGATATCTCCTGAAAAAATCAAGTGCTGTTCAAATTATAGAAGCAATAACTGAATTATATAATGGAGGCTCTCCTATGACAGGAGAAATTGCCCGAATGGTTTTTTCTTTCTTTTCAAACCCCAGTGCGGTTAAAGATAATCAGTATGCTTTATCTCCAAGAGAAATTGATGTGCTCAAATGTATTGTAGATGGAGACAGCTATAAAATGATTGCAGATAAATGTTTTATCTCTATGGGGACAGTTCGTGGCCACATTAACAATATATACAAAAAACTTCATGTAAATTCAAAATCGGAAGCGGTGATAAAAGCTATGAGGGAGCGTTTGACCAGTTAGTGTTATATTGAACTTACAGAAAATGCTGTTGTTCAAAGTTTGCAACATAGCACTTTTATAAAGTTCGTAGATGCAATCTACGAA
>DYDE01000110.1 GCA_020718065.1 Marinifilum sp.
GCTGCATACAAAGAACTACAACATAACTATGGATTTCGTATGCCTTCCCTTGAATCTTTATGGGGATTAACATTTAGCGGTTATATGGGATTGTTTGTTTTCGTACCATTACTTTTTGTTTCATTGTTTTATTTCATAAAAAATAATATTAAGACCAAATGGCTGCAAATGTTAAAAACAAATTATCTTCCAATATTCGCCATTGCATATTTTGTTATGATTTCTTGTTATTTTGTTTGGTGGGGTGGTTGGAGTTATGGGCCACGCTATCTCATTGTTCTTGCTGTATTGTTAATCTATGAAAGTATTATTTTACTTTCTACAATAAAATTCAGTAAAATTGCATTCTTTACATTCGCTGCAATAGGAGTTCTTATGAGTTGGATTGCAAAATCAACTCTCGTTTATATGATTAACGATTATGGTATGTATAAAGGAGAATCTATTAATACTTTTTTCAATATTACACTTCCTGAATTTTCTGCAGGCAGATACAATGCAAGTAATCTTTTTTCAATGATTTTTCGCACACAACCCGGATTGGCTTCCTTTATATGGTTATTGCTGTTCATAGCTTCCCTCTTTTTCCTTGATTATTTGTATAGAAAATTGGTTGCTCCCAAAATTATTCCTGTTAAACCACAAACTGAAAACCGAAAAAACATTAAAGTCAGCAAGAAGATAAGGTAATAAGATAAATAGCACAGTTTGCAGTAATTAGTAATTAGTATTTAGTTGTTAGCTATCTTTAATCATTATTAAGTAATTATTTTATAGACATTAATATTTAAAATCATTAATATATGCGTTTAAAAATTCTAATAATTTGTTTGCTTAGCATTTTTTATGCTTGTGGCAGCAATTCCAGTTCAGACAAACTAGTTTCTGATGTAAATAAAAACAATAACAGTATTAGCGAAATTCCATTAACTGAATTTAAAAGCTGGAATGAGAAGAAACAAGCTGAGTACCTTAACAAGCTGGAAGATAAAGAGCGTATGAAATATATAGCTGAATTTCTAAAGGATGCCGTTATTTTTATGCCACCAAACGACTGGGTGAAGTTCAATAAAAATGGAGATATTACTGACCATAACAGCATTTCACGTAATACGAATCTAGGTGTTATAGGCAAATGGACTTTTACAAACGGACAAATAGAGGTGGTTGCTGTGGGCGATGGCAAAAGTATGGAAGAAATTTTCGGAGCCAAACAATATACATGGAAGAAAGTAAACGCAGAAGCTCCTCAAAATATAAGTCCAACAGTTCTCGGACTAAATTTCGATGATGGTTTTCTTTTGCAATATTCTAAATCAGAGCAATAAACATACCTTCATTATTAATTACTAATTGTTAATTGCAAATTGTTAATTGCAAATTGTTAATTGCTATGTGTGTTTTATCTTAGATGCTAATCTATAGAACAATGCAGGGATAAATCTTCGAAAATGCACCATTAGCATTCTAATTTAAAAAAAATCACAAGGCCCGAAATCTGCATTGAGGCAGGTGAGCATATAATAGAAGATAATTACTCATTCATAATAAATAATTTGCCTGCGTGCAAAAGGGTAAACTTTTTTTCCATAAATCCTGTATTTCATTATCCAGTTTCCTTTGATATCATAAATTAATTTATAACGTTCACCATACAGTGGCCTCATTTTTCCTGTCATATCCATAGGAAATGATCGATAATAAGAAATCAGATTCCAGTTATTATCATAATTCTCAATCGATATCCAAACAAGAGAATCACCTGTTTTCTTAACATCATATCCATAAAATTGGTGTGTTCGCTTTAAGGTATCATAGAATTCTATACTTTTCCCATTTTCTAATCCACATCTCGAGTATCTTAGTATTGATTTAATGTGATTTAAAGAATCTTTTAATTTAATTTCTTTTAAATAGGTTGAGTCTCCATTCATATAATTGATACTAACATAGCTGATTGTATCACTGTTTAAGGAATAAGTATAGGCAGTATCTAACCAAGTACATTTGTTTTGCGAGTCAATATGTTTATTAAAAATCAATCTTCCCAAGCTATCATATTTAACAATATCATTGTTATAATAAATCGATGTGTCATAAATAAGGGAATCTTTATCAAATGGAACATATTTAAAGGATTTGTTCTTATATACCGAATCATAGGGATAAGGATTATATCTTAATGACAAATGAATCTCTTTTTTTAAAATACCTTTATCATCATATATATATTTTGTCTCGCTTCTTTTGATTTTATAATAATAGCTGACTTTTTGTTCTATTTGCTTATTTTTATTAAAATAATAAATTGTCAACCAATTTGATAATTTATGTGAATATTTAAACTTTTTGAACAAATTATAATAACTGTATCCGTAATGCTCTTCTATGATCTGAACCGGCTTGCCTTTTATAGAGTCTATTTCAAATTCATAATAATGATCAACTAAATAATTAGTATCTCTTTTACAGACATCAATTATATTCTTAAAAACTGTATCTGTTGATCTGTTCATTAAATCAGTCTGATTAAACATTCTCCTGAAATAAAGTTCAGAAGTCATAATTTTCCACTTTTTAGAAAGAACCAATGGGTCAGAATTTTTATCAATAAAAAACAATTCCTTGGAAAAATTATTTGCATGAAAATAAATTGGAATTTTATTTGCTAATAAATGTTTTTTTAAAATAAAAATATATTTTTTCGAATACCCCTTCTTAAAATCCCAGCAAATGAAAGGTGTAAAAATTTTCAGGTCAGAATTATTAAAACAGATAAAAGAAACATCCTCATTGTAAATATCTTTTAACATATATAAAGTAGCAAAATACTTGAAATGATTATTAAAAATTATTATTCGATTAATCGGCTTGTTTTTATATAAATCAAAATAATAGGTATAATTTTTTCTTTTGTTTTCACTACTTACTGTTTGTTTTAAAATCAATTGTACATTATAAACAGGGATAAAAACCAGTGAATCAAAAATGCTTTTATCTCCAGAATAATTTTGACTTTCCTTGATATACTTTATTTTATTAATAATTAATGTATAAGCTGTATCTAATTGATTATTTCTGATATCATCAATTGAATTGATAAGCTGTTGCCTTTTCAAACTGTCATATGTATATGTCTGAGCATATAATTGCTGTATAAGCAAGAAAAAAGCAATTATAAAAATATTTTTCATTTAATATTTCTTTGTTTGCAAGCGACTTGCATGTCTTCTGGCACGTGCATAATTAAGGACACAAATCTGTTTTTTATGTTTTATTTATTTTCGAAGCCAATCTATAAAACAAAGCCGGAATAAACCTTTTGAAATGCACCATTAGCAATTCATTGCTACCCACCAGAACTTCCCGTTTATTTTTTTTAATGGCTTTAATGATGATCTGTGCACTTTTTTCAGGAGTGATACCATCATTTTGTCCATCATCCATTTTACCATAGGTTTTACCATCTTTAGTAACAGCATTTATGGATATATTGGTCTTTACCCTGCCAGGAATAATAATAGTAACATTTATATTATTTTCTTTTTCCTCAAAACGTAGTGTTTCATAAAAACCCTGAATAGCATGCTTGGAAGCCGAATATGCAGAACGCAATGGAAATCCAAACTTTCCAACAATACTGCTTGTTGCTAATATATGTCCCTGTTTTTGTTTAATCATGGAAGGAAGTAAAAGCTTTGTGAGATATACACCACTAAAATAGTTAATCTCCATTAATTTGCGATCGATCTCCAAAGGAGTTTCCCTTATTAATGAGCGCTGACTGATACCTCCATTATTAATAAGAATATCAACTTTTCCATATTGGGCTAATACTTCTTCTACAGCTTGTTTAATGCTTTCCTGTTCGATTAAATCGAAACAAACTGCTGTAACTTCAGTATTAAATGACTGGCATTTCAATTTAACTGCTTCCAATTCTTTAGACTGATTGGAAGATATGATCACCTTTGCTTTCTCATTTGCAAAAGCATATGCCAAAGCCTCCCCAATACCTGAGGAAGCTCCTGTTATCCAAACTACTTTATCTTTTATTTCCATAAAACTTCAAAAGATTATGTGGTGCAAACCTACATAATTTTTTGTAATATTAAAAACGGAGTATTGATTAAGATGATTATTTGATAATAAAGTCCATTATCAAATGCTTTTTCAAAGCAACTATATACTCAATTATTTTTAATCTCTACTTCCAATAAGTAAAGAAACATAATACAACAAAGTTGCTAAAGAGCCTATTGCAGCAATAACATAGGTTGAAGCAGCCCATCTCAAAGCATTTTTCGCTTTATCATGTGTATCAAAAGTGGTAACACCTCTGTTTGTTAGCCATGCCAAACCCCTGGAACTGGCATCGAACTCAACCGGTAATGTTATAAATGCAAATAAAGTAAAAACCGCATAACAAGCAACAATTATTATCAATGCCGTTTGTATAGGTACAATATTACCAAGTAAATATGAACCAAAGAACATTCCTATAAAAATAACGTTCATAATTGTTGCACTTACATTTTGTATAGGCACCAATGTACTTCGAAGTTTTAACCATGCGTAACTCTGAGCATGCTGCAATGCATGACCAACCTCATGAGCAGCAACAGCTGCTGCTGCTACACTTCTTCCATTGTACACTTCAGGACTCAAATTCACTGTTTTGTTTGCAGGATTGTAGTGATCAGTTAACTGACCCTTAACTGAAGTAACGGACACATCGAAAATACCATTATCTGACAGCATTTTCTTTGCAATTTCATATCCACTCATTCTATTGGCTAAAGGAATTTTAGAATATTCCCTGAATTTAGCTTTTAACCGACTTCCGGCTATTAAACTAAGAATAAAAAAGAAACCGAAAATTATCCAAAGTAACATATTGTTTAATTTTTAATTGTTTATAAATCTTTTTGAAATAAATTATTATTACGATGATTTATTAATCAATTTAATTACCAATAAAATAATTGAGCATACAGAAAACAAACGCAGTTAACTGTAATTCACTCCTTTAAGAAACAAAACATAAATGAAACAGCTTTCGCTTATGACAATATGACATTATCAACCAAAAGGACTTATGACATTTTGGCGCTTATATGTTAATGAAAGCTTTATCCTTATCGATTTGTTATATTTTTAGAAAGAAATGATCTGTCTCTTTGTATTTCTCTGATTCATCAAACATTTGCTGTTTATTTGGGTAATTTTTTAGCATTAATACTGATGGTAAAGGCTATATGCAGTAAGGGATTGCGGGCTACTTTCCAGTCACTTACACCGAAGTTTGAGCGGGCTACAACACTTGAATAACCACTGAAACCATTATTTCATATAGCCTTTATTATGGCTCGTTAATTCTTGTCATTCATTTTTACTCCAAATTGAATTTTCAAATTTAATGAAATATTTCTACCCGGATTATATAAATTCACTTCTTTCAATGTCGATAAATGGTCAATGTATTTCGTGTCCAATATATTATTTGCACTAATACTCAATGAAATAGATTGATTTTTCATTTTTATATTACCTCCAATGCTTAAATCAATAAGCGTATAGCCCACAGTTGTAGTTTCGTCAGGTGCAGCCTTGTTTTGATTAAATGCGGTGCATGTATTTACTGAGACAAATGCCTTTTTAAAAAACAATAACTTTTCTTTTTCGCCTCTTAATTCAACACGCAGTTTTTGAGCAGGTACAAATGGCAAGTATTCGCCATTATCTTGTTTACCTATTACAGTTGAAAAGGTGCTTTCAAAATGCAACCATTTTAATGTTTTTGGATGAACATGTAAACCTGCTTCACCTCCATACAAAGTCGAATTTGCCTGTTTGTATCTAAATATATCTATCCCCGAAGCAGTAGTGGCGCCTGTTGGTGAAATGAAAATATATTTATTGACAATGTTGTAAAAACCTGCAATGTCAAAGGTGAAATTATCCTTATGGTAATGAAGGCTTAAATCCGTTTCATAGGCATTTTCGGGAACAAGATTATGGTCTCCGATCTCGTATCTCAATTCGTGTTGTCCGTTTGAGGTTAGTTCAGCCAAATTTGGAGTTCGGTAAGCTGCTGCAAAGTTTGCTCTAAATAATAGTTTTTCAGATACAATATAAGTTGCACCGAGCGACCCACTGAAACTGCCATAAGACCTGTCAAGTGGCGCACGGTAGGTCATTGAATCTGTTACTAATCCGATTGCCTGTGTAGAAATTGTCTTATTGTCATAACGAATGCCTGTTTGTACTTTAAGTTTCTTAAAAAATGTATATTGTAACAAGCCAAAAGCAGAATAATTATTTGTTGTAGCATCAGGCAATAATTTTGTTTCTCTGTCATTCAGATTTGTATTGGTTTGATTGAACCCTTGAAACCCGATTATATATTCTGAGTTTTCCTTCGATGGCAAATGAAGTTTGGCATCATACGTTAAGGTTGCAAGTTCCATTTGAATTTCATAAACACCAACATCGCCAAAATGAACTAATTCTGTATTCTGAAACGCTGAATTAATATCTAGTTTAAATTTACCTAAATACAACTTGTTTTGAGAAGAAAGTAAATGTGTATTCAATTCCTGATAGAAAATTTCGTTTTTTCTTCCTCTTTCGGTGATTTCTTCAATTGCTTCATCTTCTACCAGTCCAAGTTTTTGATTGTTGAAGTCATAAAACAATTTGAAAGTGCCAACTTTATCAGTAAATCCTGCATTTGCCTTAATAGACATCTCATTAAAACGTGAGTTTGGAACATAAGCACCACCATCCTGAAGAAAATCGGAATTTGTTTTTTGTCCAACTCTAAAACCTCCGAAAAACTTTTTTGATGCGCCCTTTATACCTAAATTATTAGTCATGCCCAACGTGTTTGAATAAAGTTGCATATTGTAATCGCCAACAATAGTGCCAATAGGAGCAGGTTTTTCTTTTATAAAATTGATAACACCACCAATTGCATCAGAACCATAAAGCAATGAAGCAGGTCCTTTAATGATTTCGACATCTTCAATTCCAAATTCGTCAATCCCTAGTGGATGATGACTTGAATACTGGTAATTTTCAAATCGCACTCCATTATTTAAAACTAAAATATCATTCATTGAAAGTCCACGAATAACTGGCTTTGAAACTCCACTACCTTTAGAAATCATATCAACTCCAGGCACTTTTGTAAGAACTTCTGTAAAATTTGGAGTGTTGGTAATTTTTAGCGGATCTAGTTTTATAATATCAATTTTTACAGCATTTTCATGTTGCGTTGAGTTGTATCCACCTGATACAACAATTTCTTCCAATTCTAATACTGTTTTACTCAGCTTAATATTCAGTTCCAAACTCTCTCCTTTTAACTCAACTGTTTCAATACGGTTGGTATAACCCAAAAAAGAAAATTGTATTTTTATTTTGCCATTCGGCAAATTCGACAATTCATAAGCTCCTATATTATCTGAAGTTGTACCCTTATTCATATCGGGAACAAAAATGCTTACACCAATCAATGGTAAATTGTCTTGGTCTGTAATTTTTCCTGTTATTTTATTTTGTGCGTTTGATATATGATACGACAATATCATAATGCAAATGATAAATATTTTTTTCATTTTATTACGTTTTAATTTTATAAACTAATTTTCATTTACCACCTATCAAAAGGTGTTTATTTTAAATCAGTCTATATGGTGGAGCACGTAATAAAAATGAGTATCTGGAGTGTGAAGAACAATTAACCGACCTGTAATTATTGCAATATTTTGCTATAGGTTGCTCTTTCTGTAAAACAATATTTTCAAAGTCAGATGAAAAAACAGAAAATTCAAAACTACAAACAGCACATTTTTCATGAAATTCATGAAAATGCTTCTCATTCTTTGCATTACATTCAAAATGTTCATGATGATGTTCAAGTTTAACAATTGTAGGTGATATGAATACCAACAAGAGAAAAAAAGATGCAATATTTTTAAACTTTCTAATCATCAAACTGTTTATTCTGTCGAGTTTTTGTCGTTTTTTTTATGAGCCATAACGTTTTGGCAATTGCTTTTCGGTGGCCAAATTTACTACTAATATTTACAACAAGCTAATTATTTTATATTATTACTGCCCATTCTTCCAGCCAATGTCCCGCCACTGAAAGCAATTGCGTGTGTGCGTCCTGCATAAGCAGAGCACACCCGACCGGAAACTCCAGAAAAACATCAAAAATACAAATTTATTTTATAGAATCAAGAAGGGTGTAATTTAGTTTTTCCAGAGGGTGTTAGAAAGATTGTATAAAAGAGGATACGAAGCTATGCTTACTTATTACGATAAGGTTGCCCCACATCTTAATGAACCGCTGTATACATGACCCGTACGTACAGTGGCATGAGGGGTTCTCCGATGGGCTTTCAGCTCATCGGCTTCCCACTCGATGTGTGGTTCGTTGTTGATTTTATTTAGAATCAGTTTTGTTTATTATCAATTTCTCGCTGTTAACTACTGATGTATTATATGTGTCTATACAACCCATAATTGCTTTTTCTGGTCCATTTATCCATTCGTCACTTCCATAAAACGCTTCTTGACTTTCCTTTCGTTGTTCTATATTTTCGTAACTTCGAATTAGGTAAAAGCTGTCTTTATCAATTAATGAGAAACCATAATCAACAACATTCACTTTCCACCGCTTCATCATTGGCAAGGATTGCTCTGCAAATACTTTGTGGAACTCACTTGCCGCATTTTCTTTAAGTTTATATATTCTAATTTCTGTTATCATTTTGTGGACTTTATTTAATTCTACTTGCATACATATACCAATTCCATTCCCAAGTTATTCCATTGTCAACAGAAAAAGCCTGGCTCCAAATCGGATTATCAATATCGGTTTTGTCCCAATGAAAAAGGACAATTATATTTTGTCCATTGAAGGTGTCTTTGCAATACAATTTTCCAATATTTCCGTCAAACGAACCAACCATTGGAGGGTCAAAAGCAACATCATTACTGTCTGCCCAGTAAATGCTCCAAAGTTTTGTTTGTGGATTAAAAAGGCGTATTGCAATTCCTTCAAATGGTTTTCCGTCAAAAGTTGCTGAAAATTTATTCATATTGGCAAAGCCTTTCAACAAGTGGGTTGTATCATCTGTTGAGCCAAATTCAATCCACTCATTGCAATTATTAAGTTTTTCTTTGAGTTTTCTATTTTTAATATTCCACTTCCCTATGTAAAAGTCAAAGTCAGTATGTGAAGAAGTTGGCGTAGCAAATACTTCTAATTCTCCTTTCTCGTTAATTTTAAAATCTTTCATAATTTATTTATTTGTTAAAATTTGGCAGGTCGATTACAATGACCGCTACTCAGGGCTTGTCGCCAGTCCATTAAAAAAACGCTTACAAACATTTCTAAGTATTTGTAATCGCTTTTATTTTATACAAATGTATAGTAATTTCTAATATCTTTCAAAACTTTGATTTCTTCTTCTCTCCGAATTATATTATTTAATCCACATTGTGCATTTCTAAAGAGCAATATGGGTTTAACAAACAAACAATATTTTCACAAAAAAACACATGCAACCTACACGTTGTCAGATGTTAACGCCTGGCTGCTGAACATCTTTGAAGAGGTGTCGGACATCATAGAACAAGTGCAGGGCATCTTTAAAGAGCTGACAGACATCATTGCAAAGGTCACAGGCATCATTGCAAAAACGCCATAAGTCATTGAAAATCTAATCACAACAATAACATATTCTTTTTATTTTGTCAGCTCCCGCTTAAACTGACCAAACAAGTACTTAAACTGACTTAACCCTGACCCAAGCTGACCTAACTCTGACTTAAACTAACTTAACAATGAGTTAAACTGACCTAATTATGACCTAAGGTAGAGTACCTCTGACTTAAAGTTGAGAACCTCTGAGCTTAAGTTGAGAACCTATAGAGCTTATGTTGAGAACCTCTGAGCTTAAGTTGAGAACCTATAGAGGTTAAGTTGAGAACCTCAAAATTTAAGTTAATTGCCAGAAAATCTAGGTTGTTTAACACAAAATTTCAGTAATGCAACCCTGAGTTAAGATTGAAAACAACAGAAGTTATATTGCGATAATAAAAGATAAGGAGGTGAATCTTTTTACTAATAAATCGAAATGAAGAGCTTATGTATTATTTCAGGAGAGTTCATTTACAGCTTCGCATTTAAAAATGTATTATAAAGACCTGGCTAAACGAAATCCCAAATCATCTATACAAAAAGTCGGATGACTCCTACGACGATTTGATGCCAGACAACCTCTTTCGGGGTCGGACCAACCACCCCCACGAAAAACACGATAAGAATCATATACTTTTACATCATAAATATCCCAGCACCACTCCCAAACATTCCCCAACATGTCGTACAATCCCCATGCATTTGCTTCTTTTTTGCCTACCTCCTGGGTTTGTGCTGCTGAATTATCTTTATACCATGCTATCTTATCTATCTTCCCATATCTTACTTCATTTGTTCCTGCCCGGCATGCATACTCCCACTCTGCTTCTGTGGGCAACCGATAACCACTTGCCTCCCAATTACAAATAACATCTTTGCTATCATTATCAATGGAATAGCATTCCTTTAAACCGGCTTTCTGAGAAAGCAGATTACAGTATTCTATTGCTTCAAACCACGAAACAGTCTCAACCGGTTTTTGATCTCCTTTAAAAGTAAAAGGCGATTTTTCTGTAATGGCAAAATACAAATCCTGAGTAAGCGGGTACTTCGCAAGTAGGAATGGTTTTATTTTAACCTTCCAGCTATGTTTTATTCTATCGTCTCTTAATAGTATTTCTCCATCAGGAATTTCCACCATTAGCACCAGCATTGTTTCCACAACTTTTTCGACATTTAATTCCTGTTTCATTAATAAATATTATAATATTCGTATAATTTAAATTCAAAAATTGGTGATAATGGGATGTTTTTCCTTATGACAATACAAAATTAATAAACTGTTTTTATGGATCAGTTAATCCGGCTTAATTTCTTTATTCAGTTCATAAATGAGCAAATACCTTTATCATCTTAGAAATAGATTTCTTAACTGCAGAAGATAAAGAATCCATATACTGATCCTGTGTAAGAAAAACAATCTCATAATAAAGATCAGGGTGTTTTTTCGCAATTTTAACAATGAACTTAAAAGCAGTAAACCGGACTGATGGCTTTTTATTTATCTTTTCCCAAATACCCAAACAAACATTAAATAAAAAACCTTCATGTGCTTCATTTAATTCCATTAACAGAAGAATTTTTAGTAATTCCCGCTGATGATCATCATTCTTGGTTGTTAAAGTATTTATAATATTTTCGACATAAGCTTGGATTCTTTGGTCGTTTTCTTTCATACAGCTCCACAACAACCAGGCTGCACGCCACGAATATGGTTGTTTATCAGAAACAGCCAACTTAATTGCTTCCTCAAAATCTTCAGGATGAGTAGCCATATAAGAAATCATACCAGCTTTATAGGAGTTTGTTAATATATGTTCCAATGTTGATTCCATAAGACTTATCTTAAGATATTATTACATTATAAAAAGACCTTAATTTAAACTCAAAGGTCCTTGTATAGAATATCCTTTTCTCAATAACTATAGATAAACAATAGCAAAGAATAAAGAGAACAATAAACCAAAAATATTTATTATTCCAAAGCTTTTTCATTTAAGAATGGGTTAAGTAATTTCTTATAAAAAATGTTTAGTAATTATTTTTGCTCTTGTCTTTTTTAAAGTTCTTTATGATTTTCCCAAATTCTTTGTCTTTTTTTCGTTTCTCAACAATTGTGGATTCAAAATGTGCTTTCTCTCTTTCCATTTTCAGGTAATTTTCGTAGGTTGTTATGTCCATCTCTCCTTTTTCAACGGCTTCAAGAACCGAACACCCTATCTCGTTTGTATGTGCGCAATCTTTGAACTTGCAATTTCGAGAAAGTCTGACAATTTGTTCGAATGTGATTTCTAATCCGCTTGTTAAATCGGCAATACCTACTTCTCTCATCCCGGGGTTGTCAACCAATATTCCGCCATTTTCCAATACAATTAACTCCCTATGGCTTGTAACATGTCTCCCTTTATTTGTACTCTGACTTATTTTGTCAGTTCGCATTAAGGATTTACCTGAAAGATTATTTAACAAAGTTGATTTTCCAACACCTGAAGAACCAAGCATACAATATGTTTTACCTTTTTCGATCGTCTTTCTTATGGCATCGTAACCATCTCCAGACTCATTACTTATTGCAATAATCGGAATGTTTTTAATCCGGGCTTTAATTTTCTCCAGAATCTCAGATTTCATATACTCACTTATTAAATCAATCTTACTGAGTATTATGATGGGACTAACCTTTGATGAATTACAAATGGTCAGGTATCTTTCAAGTCTATTGATATTAAAATCCCTATCAGCAGCTTGCACCAACAACGCATAATCAATATTTGTTGCAATTATCTGTATTTCTCCGAACTGAGCAACAGCTTGTCTTGAAATAATTGAGAACCTGGGTAATATTTTATGAATGATGGAAAAATCAGACTCATAAACAGTCAATGCAACCCAATCACCAACAGCGGGAAAATCTTCCCGATTTCTTGCTGAAAATCGCAAATTTCCTGTTATCTCAGCTTCCAAATCTCCCTTTTCTGTTTTTACAACATATCTTTCTTTATGTTCTGATACAACCCTTCCTATCTCAAAATCTATGAGTTTATTCTCAATTCTATACTTTTCAAGTTGATCATTATATCCAAGATCTTCTAGTTTCATATAAATATCTTTTGTTTACAAGCTGTATAGAAAAAACAAATAATCAAAAAACCTAAAAATGAGTTTCTCATAAAGTTATATTATATTTCATTATTCACTCTTCATTACTATGCGAAATTTTGGGTAAAGATCAAAGCCAGCCTTTCTTCTTTTTATAGGTTTCAGCAAAAACACGTGTAAAAATATCTTCAGCAGATTCTCCTTCAAAATCGCCTAATAGTCCCTCATCTTCTGCTTCGTAGAAAGCAACATTCCACCATGCATTATCGGCTAAGCTTTCTACTTTATCTTCAGTAACTTCGTCTGTCGTTTCCGTTGCATGCTTTTTTGCCATGTTCATCAGTTTACGCTTACTCATATTTTTTTCTCTTTTTCCGAATCAACGATTGGGGTGATTTTAATCTTTTTTTTTAACATTGAAGTGTAAAATTATGATTTTATATTATAGCACCCCAATATGAATGAAATATTTTATTTAGGATTGTTTCGTTACATAATTCTCAGTCCGAAATAATATTTCTTTCCATCTCTTATCCTTAATCACTTCGGATGTTTTGGTTGTTTAAGTAAATGCTTATTCATATTTTTAAATAACATACCTCTAAAGCTAAACATACTTTAAAGTGGATGATGACACTTAGATTATTTTGTGAAAATAGATTTGTTTTTTTTTAATTTAACAAAGGAAGGTTTTGCTTTAACAGGAACTACATATATTTAACAACAGGTCATTTTTTACAAACAGCAACCAGTATAGTAGCATTACAATGGTCACCCATCAGAATAATCTGTAGAAAATACTACCTTAATGTAAAAAATACACTTCTATATCCATAAATTTTACGAATGGTTGAAGTTTTTTTAATCAATAAATTGTATTATTTTATAAAATGATTTATTTTTGTATTAAAAAAATAAAAAAAATGAAATATATTTTAACTTTAATAATTGTTGTACTTTTCAATTATTGCGGATACAATCAAACCAACTTGTTAAATAATCCGGAAAGTGTAGTATATGACAGTGTTAATTTCCGCTATTTGGTTTCCAACAATGGTAATGGCAAAATAATTCAAATAGATAGCATAGGGAACCAGTCTTACTATCCTATGGGCATAACAGCCAACAGTTTAGCCGGCATGTATATTAAAGATAGTTTGCTATTTGCTGCATCTATTGGTGGAGCAAATAGTGGAGTTTTGGTTTTCAATTTAAGTACGGGCGATTCTGTTGCAATTATTAAACCAACAGGTTTAAATTTTCTGAATGACATTGCTACAGACAATCAGGGCTTTTTATATGTAACTGAGTATAATAATAACAAAATTTTTAAAATAGATTTGTCAAATTTTTCTTCCTGGACTTATATTTCTAGTGGGTTGAATATGCCTAATGGCATTTTATTTGATGAAAATAATAACCGTTTGCTGGTAATGTGCGAAGGTTCAAAAAAAGTGGTCGCAATTAGTTTGCTGGACTCCACTCTTACAGATGTTCTAAACACTAACCTTACAGGAACAGATGGAATTATTAAGGATAATAGCCATCATTTTTATATTTCTGACTGGACAACGAATGCTGTATATCAGTATGATAATTCGTTTCAAAATCGTGTAAAAATAAGTGGTTTTAATGATCCTGCTGATATATATTATGATGCTTTTCATAATTTAATAGCAGTGCCCTGTTTTAATGCCAATACTGTTCAATTTATTGAAGTAGCTACAATTGGAATCAAAGAAATTTTTGCAGATTCTGGTGATAATCTCAGGCCATATAATCACCCTAATCCATTTAGCGATTTAACAACAATAGAATTTTCTATTTCCAAAAAAGCAAATACTTGTATTTATATTTACGACCTGAAAGGAATTCTTGTAAGATCCTTGATCTTAGGTGATCTTAATACAGGCAAACAGCAAATACGGTGGAATGCAACCAACGATCAAGGCGAAAAACTACCTTCGGGAGGATATGTTTACACTATTGTACCTAAAGGCTTACCTATGCAATCAGGTGTATGCCAG
>DYDE01000111.1 GCA_020718065.1 Marinifilum sp.
CTAACTTTGTTGCAAAAGTCGGGTTTCGAAGATCCTGCTTGCGATTCCTCGTAATTAGCTCCACTTGAAGTTGCGCTTTTAATTAATTGATTTCTGATTATATTATATTCTTGAGTATTGGGCAAAGTTCTTAAAAAACAAATAGTTTTAACAGCAAAATCAAACAACCTTTTTTCGAGATCATTTTTTTTTTCCATAGTATTGTACTTTTAAAATAAAACAAATTCGTTATCTTTTATCATCTTTTATCTTTCTATCTTTTTCCTTTTATCTTCCTTTATCTTTTTCCTTTTGTCTTTTTCCTTTTAACTTGTATTTTCTTTTAACAAATTCTAGGTAATTGTTCGCCGGCCAGCATATCAATAATTCTGCTACCGCCAATTCCGGTTTTTAAGATGGCTTTTCCATGATGTATATCCACCACTTCACCAATAATGGAAGCATCTTTACCAAATTTGTTTTTTCTCATCGTTTCAATCACTGTATCCGCATCTTCCTGATGAACAATGAGAATTATCTTGCCTTCATTGGCAACATAAAAGGGATCAAAGCCAAGCAACTCACATATTCCCCTCACGTTTTCATTAACAGCGATTTTTGATTCATCAATTTCAATACCAAGCTTGTTGTTTTCTGCGATCTCACAAAGAATAGTAGCAATACCACCACGGGTGGCGTCACGCATAAACTTAATTCTGCTATAGGTGTCTGTAATTTCTTTGATCATATGGTTCAGGCAAGCACAATCGGACTTGATATCTGATTTGAAGTTACCGAAGTTTCTTGCTGCCATAATTGCCATACCATGATCAGCAATGGTTCCGTTTATGATTATTTTATCACCAGCTTTAATGTTGTCACCAGAACTGATTGCTTTAAGTTTTTCATCCAGAATGCCAATGCCCGCAGTATTGATAAAAAGTTTATCGCATTGTCCTTTATTTACAACTTTTGTATCGCCTGTAACAATAAGAACACCTGCTTTTTTTGCTTCATCGGCCATGGAAGAAACAATGGTTTCAAGATCTTTGATACAAAAACCTTCTTCTATGATAAAAGAAACACTTAGGTATTTTGGAGTAGCACCAGATACTGCCAAATCATTAACTGTTCCACACACAGCAAGTTTTCCAATATTTCCATCAGGGAAAAATATGGGATCTATCACATAAGAGTCGGTAGTAAAAGCAATACAATTGCTATCTATATTCAAAAGGGCCGAATCGGTTTGTTGGCGTAATATGGGGTTGTCAAAATACTTAACAAAGATATCTTTTATAAGATTGTGTGTTAATTTGCCACCACTGCCGTGACCCAATAATATGTTATTTTCCATTAGTTGTTAAATCTAAAATAAGCATTACAAGCACCTTCATGCGAAACCATGCAAGCACCAACAGGATTTGAAGTGGTGCATACCTTGCCAAATAACTTGCATTCCTTAGGTTTTTTTAATCCTTTTAATATCTCACCACAAATACATCCTTTTTCTTCTTTTGTTTCTTCTACTATCACAGGAATCATTTTTTCAGCATCCAGATTACTGTACTTTTCATTTACTGCCAGTCCACTGTTTTTTAATATTCCCAATCCGCGCCACCAATCATCTCTTAAAGTAAAAACCTCTTTCATGATTTCCTGGGCTTTGATGTTGCCTTCAGGTTTAACAACTCTTTTGTATTGTATTTCCACGCTAAAATTATTATCGTGTATTTGCTTAACTAACATATAAATGGATTGAAGAATATCAGTTGGTTCGAAACCAGAGATGACGCATCCTACCCCATACTTTGTTGGAATTTCATCATAAATATGAGAACCAGTAATAACACTCACATGACCGGGAGCAATATATCCATTGATTGTTACGCCTTCATCAATTAATGCAGCCATTGCCGGAGGCATAATTTTATGAGAACTAAAAAGGAAGAAGTTTGATATGTTTTCATTCAATGCATTAAACACACCAGCAGCACTGCTTGGGGCTGTTGTTTCGAAACCTATTCCAAGAAATATGATCTTTTTAGTAAGATTTTCTTTTGCAATCTGGAGTGCATCCAAAATAGAATAAACAATACGTATATCACCACCCTTGCTTTTTTCAATATTTAATGATGAAGTAGAACCAGGTACCCTGATCAGGTCGCCATAGGTGGTAATGATAACATCTTTTAATCGGCTAAAGGCAACTGCCTGATCAATAAATTTCTTACTTGTCACACAAACAGGACAGCCTGGTCCTGACAATAGTCTGATATTTTTAGGTAACAATGAAGGTATTCCAAATTTCTGAATCGCCCATGTGTGTCCACCACAAACTTCCATCAATGCAATATCTTTGGTGGTAATCGATGAAATCTTTTTAATCAACAACTCTACCATTTCCTTGTCCCTGAATTCATCTATGTATTTCATCTGTTTCTAATAATTGTTTGCAAAAAAAAATCAAATTTAATTTTACTTATAACTTGCTACTTTTATCTTTTTATCTTTTATCTTCTTTATCAATTTCATCTTCAATAGCATCTAAGGCTTTGATTAGATCAAAGGTTTTAATGGCTTCTTCTTCACTGATTTTTTGAATGGCAAATCCGGTATGAATCAACACATAATCATCCACTTCCACATCATCTAATAGCTGAATAGAAGCTTCATATTCAGTGCCACCAGCAGAAACCATGGCTTTATTACCATTAATTGAAATAACTTTTGAAGGAATACTTAAACACATAACGAATCTTTATTTATAAATAAAATTGATTGCAAAAATACGAATAAACAAGCAGAATCATGATAAATTCAAGAAAATAGCCTCTGACTTTTATACTGAAGCTTGATCTTTTACTTTTGTCTTTGTTCTTTTAACCTAAATTGATTTAGCAGCTATTACCAATTGACCAAGTGAGATACCACCATCATTGGTAGGAACTTTTTTATGCGAGAATACTTCAAAATCATTTTTGATTAACAGGTTTTCAACATTTTCTATGAGATATTTATTTTGAAATGAACCACCGGATAATACAACTTTATTGATATGATAAATGTTCCTATTCTTTTTAACAACATCAATAATTATTGAAATAATGGTATTATGGAATTTAGTTGAGATTTCAGAAAGTGAAGTATGTTGTTTTACATCTTTAATAATTTGATCAATTGTTTCTTCAAATAATATTGTTTTTCCAATTACATAGGGATATGCTTGTTTTATTTGTCTGTCAATAATAGCTTCCAATCGCATAGGGGCTTCAGCATGAAATTTACTAACAGGACAAAGATTTATAATTGCAGCTACAGCATCGAATAGTCTACCAGCACTTGAAGTCATGGGACTGTTAATCTTTTTATCTATGGCTGTGCATAATAATTCTATTGAAGATGCATTGATTTGTTTTAAGAAAGGAAGGTTTAATTTTTGAAGTTTATCTCCAAATAGGTTGTATAAGTATGAGACAGCCATGCGCCAGGGTTCACTTGTTACTTTGTCACCTCCTGGCATAGGCATGTAATCGAAATGATTTATTCTGGTGTATTCTTTAAGATCACATACAAAAAATTCGCTGCCCCAAATATTATTGTCGTCACCATAACCTGTTCCGTCAAAACTAACCCCAATAACTTTTTCATCAAGCTTGTGTTCTGCCATACACGATGCAATATGGGCATGATGATGTTGAACTTTAAAGTGCTTTATCTTTGAATCATTCGCATATTTTGTGGACAAATAATCTGGATGCAGATCGCTGACAATCAATTTTGGATTGAAACGGAACAATTTTTTAAACTTTTCAATACTTTCACAATAAAATTCATAGGTTTCCATGTTTTTCAGATCACCAATATGCTGGCTGAGTATAGCTTGTTTACCCTTACCTATACAAAAACAATTTACAAGTTCTGCTCCTGTAGCAAGTATTCCATCAACATTCAAATTTAATTTCAAAGGTATAGGAACATATCCACGAGAACGTCTAAATATTCTTTCCACTTTATTCACAATAGTTACAACCGAATCATCAGTTCTGTTGTATATATCCCGGTTGTATGTAAGGACAGCATCAGCAATACCACTTAATTTTTCAATTGCAGTTTTGTTATTTGTCACGATAGGTTCATCTGAAATATTACCACTTGTTAAAACAATGGCTGAAATGTCAAGTTTTTCAAATAACAAGTAATGTATTGGCATATAAGGAAGCATTGCACCTATTGTATTAAATCCTACAGTTACAGAAGGAGCAAGTTCTTTTTTTTGCTGTAGAAGAACAATAGGTCTTTTTAATGAAAGCAAAGAAATTTCTTCATTTTTATCAACAATAGCATATTTTTTCAATGAATCAATATCCGAGAACATAACTGCAAAAGGTTTTCCCTCCCTGTTTTTTTGTTTTCTAAGTCGGGAAACAGTTTCTTCACACAATGCATTGCAAGCTAAAAAATATCCTCCTAGTCCTTTAATAGCCAATATTTTTTTGTTTTTTATTAGGTCAGCTAATTTGCTAATAATAGTATGGTTATTTTTTATTTCTTCATTTTCATATAAAAGAGAGTATTCTGGTCCGCAAACTGCACATGCAACAGGTTGAGCGTGAAATCGCCTGTCATTAATATCTTTATATTCTTTCAAACAGTCGGGACACATTTTAAAATCTTCCATGCTTGTTTTATCTCTGTCATATGGAAGATCTTTGATAATTGTAAATCTGGGACCGCAATTGGTGCAATTGATAAAGGGGTAATCTATGCGATTATACTGAATTTTCATGTCCTCCAGACAATCTCTGCAAACTGCAATGTCTGGACTTATATCTGTTATTTGGTTAGAGATAGATTGGCTTTTGACAATCTGAAAATCAATAAAATCTTCATCATCTACAACTTTGAAATCTATAGATTCTATATTCGATGCAGGTGGAGCTAAGTGTTTAATTGAACTAATAAACTCTTCTAAAATTTGTTTAATACAGTTAATTTTAATTGCAACTCCATCGTTTCTGTTTTCAACACATCCTTTTAAATTATATTTTTTTGCAATCCTATAAATGAAAGGACGAAATCCAACACCTTGCACAAGACCTTTTATTTCAATAAGAAAAGTGGTTTCTTTATTTTTTTGATTGGATTGGGACATTAAGAAAAATCAAATTAATATGCTGACAAACCTACATATTTTTTTATAAAATATACAAATACTTACAAAAGATTTTTTATGCTGCTTATAAATTTTGATATACTTTTACATTATAATTAAGAATAGTATATAATGAGAAGGTTTTTTATTCATCTTTCCTTTAATGGTGAGAATTATCATGGCTGGCAGTTTCAGGAGAATGCCGATACCGTTCAAAGTAGGATTAATAATGCTCTGAGTGTATTATTGAATAAAAATATTGATATAGTTGGTGCAGGGAGAACCGATACTGGGGTTCATGCAAGGTATTATATTGCTCATTTTGATATTGAAACAGAAAAGTTAAAATATTCAATAGAAACTTTGGTATTTAAATTAAATAATTTTCTCCCTCCTGATATTTCTATTCATCGTATTTTTGAAGTTAAACCTGATATTCATGCAAGATTTTCAGCTGTTTCAAGAACATATTGTTATTATATAAGCAGAAATAAAGATCCATTCAATAATAATTTTTCTTATTATGTTTATGGTGATCTTAATATCGAAAAAATGAATCAGGCATCAACCGTTCTACTTAATATTGAAAACTTCAAAGCATTTAGTAAAAGTGGGTCTGGCAATACTTCTTCTTTATGTAAAGTAAGTTATGCCAGGTGGGAAGAAAAAGAAAATACTCTTATATTTACAATTACTGCAAATCGATTTTTACGTAATATGGTTCGTGCTATTGTCGGGACGTTGATTGATGTTGGAAGAGAAAAAGTAAGTCAAGATGAATTTCTTAAAATCATTGAGAGTGAAAATAGGTCTGATGCAGGATATTCAGTTCCTGCTTGTGGATTATTTCTTGAAAAGATTGATTACCCTGATGAAATTTCAATTTGAAAGACTTTTTGAATGATACTTTAAAAGTATCTCATAATCAAAAACCATTATAAAAAAATATGTTATTATTTCCTTAATAGGAATATAGGTGGATCTTATTTACAGAATAAACTATTATATTTTATGTTTAAATTCAATGAATTTAAATGGAAAATTGACAATTTTTGAAAAATCTTTTCCTGAAATACGCATGTCATCATCACCTTTTTCGTAGTACCAGTTAATTTTAAGTGGATGATCTGGTTTATTTTGTTTTAATTTAACAATAAGACAAATTAGTTCATTTAATTTTTTTGCTGAAGATGTATTATAATAGGAAAATCTTATATTTACCATAGTCTCTTTATTTGGGGAAGCAATATATTCTTCAACCCAATTTAAAATTGGTTGATAAAAACCAGAAGAATCTTCAGGGAATGATTGACCTTCTATTTCTATAATTCCATTTTTAGGGTCTAATATGATTTTAGGAGTATATTCTTTTGCGTCTATAATTATTGTTTCCATAAAAACAATTTTATTTAAACCAATTATTTTGTAAAAATATCATTTTCAAACGACAATAAAAAAACAATTTTTATTTTTATTCAATGTAAAATAATTCTGTTTATCTATAAGCAAATATATTTAACTGCATATCCATAAACTTGTTGTTTCTATTTATTTTATTAATAAATGGATGTTTGCGTTTTTCAACAGGTTCAATAAAATACCTGAAATTATTTTTTGTGAGAATTGTTAAAATATTAGACAATCCTTGTTTCTTATCAATGAAGGAATGATATTCTATAAAAAAGTTTTGCACATTTAATAGCTTGTCTTGACAATCGATAATAACATCTATCTCAGCTCCTTCTATATCCATTTTTAACATGTCAATTTTCTCTTCTTTTTCAAGTAAATCTTTTAATCTTATTGAATCAATTTTAATTTTATTTCCATTCCCAAAAATGGAAGCACCATCAGCACCATCTGGGCACAATTCAATTCCTTTGTTATCGACCCATACTGCTTTATTTATTATTTCTATATCTGTTATATTATTTGCTTTTAAATTTTCTTTTAAAATATTTGCAATGTTAGGGTCTGCTTCAAATGCTGTTATTTTTGCTTTAGGATATAATTGTTTAAAAAACAAACAACTTGTTCCCACATTTGCACCACAATCATAAATTACAGGTTTTAAATTATCATTGCTTTCAAATCTATATATTTCATCCGTAAAAATATCTTTATATTGCCATACAAATGAAAGTGAATCAACTACCGTAATTTTATATCCTTTAAAATTTACTTTTAAATTCTTGTAACGTGGTTTGTTACCATATTTTAAAGCAATTTTAATAAATTGTCTTTGTTTTGGATTAGTAAAGTAATGAAAAAGTTGTTTAAATGATAATTGAAGAAATAGCTTCATATTATAATGTTTTTAATTCTTCTAAAATTATTTGATTTAATTTTAGTGCTCTGTTGTAATAATTGTGTTCAGATAAAGTTCTTTTTTGTCCGTTTAATGCAATCTGTTCTCTTTCTTTGTTGTGTTCTAATAACCACAAGGCTTTTTCCAAACATTCTTCATCTGTTTTATAAGTTAATATTTCCTTATCTATTTCAAAAAAGTTCATAATATTTGGTTTCCAGTCGGTGAGTAAACAGGAACCACAACCGGTAGCTTCAAATATCCTAATGTTTGCAGCACTATTTCCAGATATATCAGCATGTATATTGAATGTGATTTTTGCTTTATTTAAAAGTTGAAGCATTTCTAATCCATAAATCGGAGAATGTAATTTTTCTTTTAGGTTTTCAGATATTGTGTTTTTCTGAGGCAAGGAATTCAGGTTAATGGCTTTGTTTAGTAATGGCAATGACTTAACTAGGGCTTTCATTCTAAGTTTTTTCATTAATTTTACAGTTAAGTAAGCTATTTGCCGCGAAAATAAGTCAAAAGCTCCTATTTCTGGAACATTTCCGTATAATGTTAAATTTACATTTTTTTCTATCAGGGTTTCAATTAGCTTTTTTCTCTGACTATGAAAACCAGCACCGCTCAGAATAGATCCAATAAAAATAAAATCATTTTTAGGTTGTTTATTGTCAGAGTTGATCTTAGATACGATAGCGTTTTCGAATGCATGATTTATTTCATATAGTTTATACCCATATTTTGTAAGTTCATTAACAAATTGATCTGAACAAACTACCATAAAATCAAAATATTTGAACATCTCAGCCTGTTCTTTAGAATAAGGGCTGCAACGAAACCCTATTATTTTTTTTATAGAGGGGATTGTTTCTTTTAAGTTTAAAATCCATTCTCCATTAAATAAACTGGTATCTTGAAAAAAAACTACATCAGGTTTGATCTTTTTTAGTTGTTCGATAATTAGCAATTTCCCATTTTGTTTAACTCCATTTTCTTTTGCCCATGCTTCTTGCAAATACCTTGCATTGCAAATAATTTCATGAGCATCAACACCTATTGAACTTAAATTTTTTTGATAATAATTTGACCATCCATACTCTTGTTCAAATAGATGTTGTAATTGTTCATTGTAAGAATTATTTTTTATATTAGGATATGTTTTATAATAATATTCGAGATATTCTCTGTAGTATGATGTTATTTTAACAAAACGGTAACTCATCTTTTATGAAATGCTTTTTTAGTAATTCTTTTCATAGCTAATATTGCAAAAATACTAATTATTACTATTATGCAAATTAAATCTTATAAGCTATATAAATAAAAAACCCCCAGAAAATCATCTGAGGGTTTTTTTAATGAAAAATAATTATTAGTTTTTAACTAATTTATTAGTATAAGATTGTTTACCAATATCAGATTTAATAAAGTAAACACCTTGTGGAAGTGCTTCTATGTTAAGAGTTACTTTAACATCACCAGCAATTACATTTTGGTTTGTTGTCATTATTTGCTGACCAACCATATTGTAAATACTAACTGTTATTTTGGTAGCATCACTTAAATTGTAACTAACAGTAACATTATTTGATGAAGGGTTAGGATAAACAACAGGAGCTGCTTTTGAAACATTTATTTCGTTTATTCCATCAGGAGTTAAAGATATCATTTTAAACCAAATAGTGTTTTCAACAATTTCATGATTAGGAGCAGTAGGTTGTAAAGAATTACCTGGAAGTTCGTCAGCCATATATGTAAATGCTATAACTGCAGAGTCGTTGGCAACATATTTTAAAGGTTTCTTTAACATAACAGGAAATACTTCTTCAGTAAGATTATCAGCAACTATTCTTCCAGAATCTGGATAAATTGGATTAAAATCCCATTGATTGTATGGCATACTTGCTTTGTGACTAAGCATATAAAGATTTCTAAAAAGTCTTTCAACTCCATTGTGAATAACAGAATAACCTTCAATAGGACTTGTATAAATCATTGTAATAGCATTATTTTTATCAACACAAGCAGTAATTTGAGAAGTAAGAGAAGTTTGATAAACACCAAAAGGATATTCACCAGTTGCAACAGTAGGGAAATTTATTTCACCATTACCATTAAGATCTTTCATCCAAGTTATTAATTGGAAATTATTTGTGTCAGGAATTGCTATATATGTTGGAACACCTTCTTGATCTTGCCAAAAGAATTGATAATTTATTGGACCCATTGATTCTTTCCAATAATATATACCATCAGTATAAGGATAATAGCTTGATCCACCTCCATCTGAAGTGTTTTTCATATTTCCAAAGAAACAATGTGCCATACCATTATTATCTAAAACAACGCATGAACTACCATCAGAACCATAAATTTGATCTTGTTCAGAATCACCATTAAAATCTAATATCATTCCACCATCTTTATAGAATTTTCTACTTGGAGGATTTAGAATGTCAATAAAAGTCCAATTGACACCTGCATCGGTAGATTTCCACATACAAGTTCCTGATAAAACGTTGCTTAGAAGTATCGCTACAGTATCACCTTTAATAGCCATATTGTAATCATCTTGAAAACTTGGATATACAGAAAAATGGACAGTATCCATATTTGGTAACATTCTATCTTGATCAACCCAAGATTGTCCTCCATTAGTAGATCTCCAATAAACCAGACATCCGTTAGTAAAACCAGTAGTGCCAAATGGAGTTGCTGTATCAGTTGTACCAATAAGATGAACTACATTGCCATTAGCAACCATACGAGGCCATATAAGTTCAGCGGTAGTTGCAAATGTGCCAGTAGTCCAAGTAGTTCCACTAATTGGTTTGATAGCATAATAACCACTTGAAGCAGCATGTGTTGTTACAATCTGGTCAGTACCTGTAATTGCAATATTAGGCCACCCAACTCTAACAGGTTCTATTCTGTTTAAAGGTGCAGGTAACCAAGATGTGCCATTATAATAATTAAACCCAGAACCTCTTGTAGGATAACCAGCAACATCATCTGTAGCCATTGTCCAAACAGCAGATATGTTACCATTGCTTTCGGTAACTAATCTGTTTGGCAATCCTGAATTAGTTTGTAAATCATAATAAGTAATGCCAATAATCTCTCCAAATAGAGGATCTATTGATAGTTTTTTCTTAGTATAATAATTGCTTTCTTGAAAAACAATTGGTAATACTTCTTCTCCAGTAAGTTTTTTCATACATGGAGCAGAAATGTTTTGAAGATTTTTAGGAACCAATGACTTTGTCCTTTGAGCATTTGCATAAAACCCAATGCATATTGCAAGGCTTAGAAGTAATAATTTTTTCATTGTTGATTTAATTTAGTTAATAATTATTTTCAAAATTTTTTATACAAAAGTATTAAAAAAATATTAACTAAGAAATTTTTTTTCTTATTATTCCAAATTTATATTTGGAATAATAATTATTACTTTTTAAGAAATAAGTAAAACCCCCCAGATAATCTTAATAAATCATCTGAGGGTTTTTATTCTGAAAACTTATTAATTAGTTTTTAATTAATTTATTAGTATAAGATTGTTTGCCAATATCTGATTTGATAAAGTAAATGCCTTGAGGTAAGGCTTCTATGTTGAAAGTGACATTAACATCACCTGCAGTTATGTTTTGGTTAGTTGATATAATTTGTTGACCAACCATGTTGTAAATACTCATTTTAACATTTGAAGCTTCATTTAAATTATAGCTAACTGTAACTTTATCTGATGAAGGATTAGGATAAACAACAGGAGCAGATTTTAACACATTTATTTCGTTTATACCATCAGGAAATTTTACTGATAATGTTTTGAACCAAATAGTACTTTCTCGAATACTATGATTAGGTCCTGCGTTCGGTTGAAGAGAGTTACCAGGAAGTTCGTCAACCATATATGTAAATGCTATAATAGCAGAGTCGTTGGCAACATATTTAATAGGTTTATTTAACATGACAGGATAAACACATTCAGAATTATCTGGAACAATTCTACCGGAATCTTGATGACTTGGACTGAAGCTCCAATCGTAATATGGAGTATTAGCTTTGTGGTGTAGCAAATACAGATTTCTATAACACCTATTTACACTCCCAGAAGTAGTATTCGGAACAGAAACATATAAACCTTCCATTACTCCTGCGTAAATAATGTCTATATTGTTATTTCTGTCAACACATGCAGTTACTTGAGAAGTCATTGAAGTTTGATATGTTCCAATTCCCATATCGTCGGTTGGAACATCTGGTGGAATATTAAATTCTCCATCTTGGTTCATATCTCTAACCCAAGTAATTGGTATAAATCCAACAGTATCTGGAATTGCAGTCCAGGTTGGTACTCCATTTACATCGTCAAAGAATAAATCATATTGAGGTGCAGGCATAGTTTCGTTCCAATACCATAACCCATCTGTATAAAAAGAATATTGGTTGCCAGCTCCTTCTGAAGTATTTCTCATTCGACCAAAAAACATATGTGCAATTCCATTATTATCTATAACCACACAAGAACTTCCATCTGAGCCATAAACATAATCTTGTTCTGAGTCATTATTGAAATCTAAAGGAATCCCACTTTCAACATTGTATTTTCTGCTAGGAGGATTTAATATGTCTGTATAAGTCCAGTTAATGCCTGCATTAGTTGTTTTCCAAAAAAATGCTCCAGATAACCCATTTCCTACAAGAATAACCACTGTGTCGCCTTTAATCGCCATATTGTAATCATCATTATAATTTGGATATTCTGAAAAATGAGTAGTATCCATATTTGGTAAAAGTCTTTCATCTTCCCAAGTTTGACCTCCATTTGTAGAACGGAAATAAATCAAAGCTCCATGTATAAAACCTGTATTAAGGTATGGTTGTTCTGTATCGGATACTCCAATTACATGAACAATATTGCCATTTGCAACCATGCGAGGCCATATAAGTTCATGGGTAACTCCAAATGTAGAACCTGTAGTTGGCCAAACACTGCTATTAATAGGTTTTGTCATTAAATAACCATTGTTCGCTGCATGTGTTGAAACAATCTGATTGTTTCCTGTTATTGCAATATTCGGCCAACCAACTCTAACAGGTTCTAATCGGGCTGTTGGTGCAGTTAGCCATGTGTTGGTAGCATTATTATAATAATTATAACCACTACCTCTTGTAGGATAGTTCCCCTGATTATCAATTGCTATTGTCCACACAGCAGAGATGTTTCCATTACTTTCTTTAATTAATCTATTTGGTAAACCTGAGTTGGTTTGTAAATCATAATAAGTTGTACCAATAGATTCTCCAAATAATTGATCAAAACCTAATTTTTTCTTAGTATAATAATTGCTTTCTTGAAAAACAATTGGGAGAACTTCATTACCAGTAAATTTCTTTGGACTATTTACAGTAATATACTGAAGGTTTTTAGGAACCAAGGATTTTGTCCTTTGTGCATTTGCATATAACACAATGCAAAGAGCTAAGCTCAGAAGTAATAATTTTTTCATTGTAAATTGAATTTAGTTAATAATAAAAAAACATAGTAAAAATAGAGTAGAAAACAATTAGATTTTTAAAAATTTTATTAACGGTAGTGATTTTTAATTTAACGGTAAATTTGGAATAAAATCTTTATTTTAACATTGCATTAAATGTTTTGGAATCAAGGGAATCCCTTAATGCATTGCCAATAATCATAAAAGCAAGAACGGTAAGCATAATTGCTATTCCAGGAATTATTGCCAAATATGGCATATCGAGTATAATGTAATTGTAATGTTCTTTAATCATACTTCCCCATGATGGCATAGGTGGCTGAACTCCAATTCCAAGAAAACTAAGACCAGCTTCAATTAAAATAGCCGAAGCAAAATTGGATGTAGAGATTACTATTATTGAACCCATTACATTTGGAAGAATATGTTTAATGATTATTCTGAAATTGTTAAAACCCAATGCTTTTGTAGCTTCAATATATTCCTTTTCCCGAATACTAATTATTTCACCTCTAACTACTCTGGCAACATCAACCCACATTGTTAATCCAACTGCTATAAAGACTTGCCAAAAACCTTTTCCTAGTGCAAAAGAGATTGCAATAACCAACAGTAAAGTTGGTATAGACCAAATAACGTTTATAAACCACATAATTAGATTATCTATCCACCCTCTGTGATAACCGGCTAATGCACCAAGCAAAACGCCTATTAATAAAGATATTATTACGGAAATAAAACCTACATACAATGATACTCGACTGCCTATTATTATTTGACTTAACATGTCTCTTCCAAAACAATCAGTTCCTAACCAAAAAGTTTTTTTAGAAATGTATTTTTGGCTGATTTCTTTTTGAATATTTAGAATTGTATAGTCTTCAATTTTGTCAACATATTTTTTTTTGCATGAATCCTTGTTTAAATTTAAATTAGGATTTACTATTTCATAAATATTTAATGATATTATTTCACCATCATTGGGGATAGTTCCTGTATATTCTTCATAGAATATTTTATTATTTTTAAAATAATACTTATAAATGGGAATAGAATAGTGTTTCGTTTTTTCACCCCAAATCATTTTTACAAAGAAATTACTTGACTCTATAGTTTCGTTTTTAGGGATTAATAAGAAATTTTGAGTGAAGCCTGGTTTTTTTGTTGCTATCTCAATATGTTGGTCATTACTAAATGGAGTGGAATCGGGAGTTATTAAATAACCAAGTATAGAAATTATAAAAAGAAAACAAATAAATAAAAATGATATTAAAGCAAGCTTATTCTTTTTAAACCTTATCCAAGCTATTTCTGATAAAGAATAGGAAGAAAGTGATTTTTGTCTTCTTAAAAATTGCATTTACTATGTGGTTAAGCAATATTTTGTTAAAAATCAGCATCTGTAGAATAAAATTCATGCAGGGCTGTTAAATATTTTATTAAAATTTAGTTTAATTATAAGTAGGTAAAAATGAATAACTTCTTGAATAATCTAACATTTGATTCATATAATTGTCAGGGTATTCAATTTTGATATCAACAATTTTATCACCCTCCATAACAGGTATATACAAAGGATTCATAAATCCACCATAAGGAGCAAGATTTAATTTTTTGTAACGTTCTAATACTTCTTTGTGTAAAATAGGATCTACTTTAATAGCATAAGTTTCAATTAGTTTTTTGCAAGCAGGGTAATCACCTTCAGATTTTATTCTTTGAACTTCTTTTAAAAGTTCACCAAAAAGAGAACGAAGCTTTTTATAGTCATTAATAACAAAATAAGTTTTTCCTTCTTTTATTTTTTTTACAAT
>DYDE01000112.1:0-3015 GCA_020718065.1 Marinifilum sp.
GTCTGGAAAGCTTTCGGAAAAATTAAGTAGATTCATTTTATTATCGTTTCTACAAAGATAATATTATTTAGGTAAGGTATGAGATAAGCATATATTAATTTAAAATTTAAAACCCCTTATAAAATCTAAATTTAAACCAAACTAATAATTAATAGATAAGAAATTGGCTGATTTCTTTGTATTTTTGCAAAAAAAATTAAAAGTGGTTTATCCTTCTAACTTCGAAAATAAAATAGGATTTGATTTAATCAGGCAAATGCTAAAAAGTGAATGTCTCTGTTCTTTAGGCAAAGGATATGTTGATGCCATCCGCTTTTCGAGCAAATTTGATATAATTAATAAATTAATAACACAAACAGAAGATTTCAGACAAGTATGTATGTTTGAAACAGCATTTCCTACAAATGATTATTTTGACCTGAATGAAGAACTTGCAAGATTAGCAGTGGAAGGAACATTTATTGAAGTTGAATCGCTTTATAAACTAAAAAAATCCTTAACTACCATAACAGAAATAATTGATTTTTTTAAAAAGAAAAAAGAAGATAACAAATATCCTTCATTGGTAGATTTAACTGAAAGAGTTCAACTTGATAAAATTATTCTAAAATCAGTTGATAAAATAATAGATGACAAAGGAATAATTAAGGACAATGCTTCGACTGAACTTTTGCAGATTCGCAGAGAATTGATATCCAAACAATCCAGCATATCAAGAAAATTACATGCAATACTTGCAAGTGCAAGAAAAGATGGAATTGTTGCTGAAGATGCTGACCTTACAATTCGTGGAGGAAGACTTGTAATACCTGTTTCATCAGCCTATAAAAGAAGAATAAAAGGATTTGTTCATGATGAATCTGCAACCGGACAAACTGTTTATATAGAACCAGAAGCAATTTTTGATATAAACAATGAAATACGAGAACTGGAAAATGCTGAAAAGCGTGAAATAGTTAAAATATTAACAATTTTTACTGACTTTTTGCGTTCTTATTTGTATAGTTTAAAAGAATGCTATGTTTACTTAGGATTAATTGATTTTATTAGAGCAAAAGCAAAATTTGCACTTAATATTGAAGCTTTTAAACCTGTTTTAAACAAATTTCCAATTATAAACTGGCAAAAAGCGAAGCACCCACTTTTATATCTTTCTCATAAAAGCCAGAACAAACAGGTAGAATTATTAAATATCATATTGGATGAGAAAAATCGCATACTAATAATCTCTGGTCCAAATGCAGGCGGAAAATCAGTTTGTTTAAAAACAGTCGGACTTGTTCAATACATGCTGCAATGTGGTTTGCTTGTTCCTATGCTTGAATTTTCTGAAGCAGGTTTATTTGAAAACATCTATATTGATATTGGTGATCAACAATCAATTGAGGATGATTTAAGCACATATAGTTCGCATTTGCTGAATATGAAACACTTTACATCTTATGCAAACAAACAAACGCTTTTTTTAATTGACGAATTAGGCTCCGGTACTGAACCACAACTTGGTGGTGCTATTGCAGAAGTGGTTCTTGAGGAATTGAATGAAAAAAAATCATTCGGAGTGGTTACTACCCACTATGCAAATCTTAAACTACTTGCTGATAAAACTGAAGGCATTATAAATGGAGCAATGTTATTTGATTCAGGTAAAATGCAACCACTGTATAAATTAAGTATTGGAAAACCTGGAAGTTCTTTTGCCTTTGAAATAGCTGACAAAATAGGTTTCTCGAAAGAACTTCTAAAGAAAGCCGAAAAGAAAGCCGGAATAAAAATGATTAGTTTTGATAAACAATTGCAAGACATTGAAATTCAAAAAAATGATTATGAGAAAAAGTTTAAAGAAATTAAAGCAGCTGATGATATACTTGCCGAATTAATTGAAAAATACAAGCAACTTACAGAAGAAGTTGAAATAAGTAAAAAAATAATTGTTAATGAAGCAAAGATAGAAGCCAAGCAATTACTAGAAAAAACAAACCAGATAATTGAAAATACAGTAAAACAAATAAAAGAAAATCAGGCAGAAAAAGAAAAAACCAAATTATTGAGACTTGATATTAAACAATTTGATGAAAAAATAACAATTGAAAAAAACCTTCCCTCACCAATTAGTAAGAAAGAAAGAAAAGAAAAACTTAAAAAAGCCGATACCAAAACGGAACAAAAAATAGAAAAACTTCATACCCCTATTTTAATTGGAGATAGTGTTAGAATCATTGATCAAAATCAGATAGGAGAGGTTCAGTCAATTAAAGATAATCAGGTAACTGTAATGTTTGGATATGTTTCTGCAAAAATTCAATTGGCTCAATTAGAAAAAGTGAAGAAACCCAAACAAACAAAAATATTAAGCCAGCAAAAAAGTAATTCCTTAAACATATCAGATAAATTCGAAAAGTTTAAAACAACGTTGGACTTAAGAGGTAAAAAAGCAGAGGAATCAATAACAATCATCCAACAATATATTGACGATGCTATTTTATTGAACATACATGAAGTAAACATACTTCATGGCAAAGGTGATGGAGTATTGAGAAGTATTGTCAGAGATATTCTAAAGAATATTAAAGAAATTGCAGAATATAAAGACGAACATGCCGACAGGGGTGGGGCCGGAGTTACAATTGTTGTTTTTAAGTAGATAGTACTAAGTATATAGTAGTTAGTACTGAGTAGTTAGTACTCTATACTAAGCAACACAATTAATTTTTCAATAATGTACTTTGTACAATAATCAAAATTAATTATTAGAATGATATTCAATAAGACCTTCTATTGGAGCTTTTACTATTTTATTTACACTTAATCCCCGATCTGAAAAAGCTTGTTTTAAAGAATCACTAAAAAAATAAGCAACAGAACCAACAAAACCTATAGGTACTTGCTTGTAATTATCGTAAGAAGTAATAAAATAATCAATAAAATCATTAAAACATTTTATTTCAATAGCTTTGAGATAGTCGCTATTTTTGTTTTCGTTAAAGAAAGTTGTAAAAGAAGCAAGAAAACGAT
>DYDE01000112.1:3033-14683 GCA_020718065.1 Marinifilum sp.
TATATCTTCAATAGAATACAAGTAAGTTTCAGAAAACTTAGTATGAATTTCAGTAGGAAGTTTCTTTTTCATATATGCTTCCAACAGTAACTTGCCCATTTGAGCACCACTGCCTTCATCTCCATAAATAAATCCTAAAGAAGGCGAACCTTCTGTGGTAGAAACTCCATTATAAAAACAAGAATTAGAGCCAGTACCTAAAATACAGGCAATGCCTTCGTTGTTGCCAAACAAACTCCTAGCAGCACCAAGAATGTCATGCTCAACATGTATTTCGGTCTTATCGAAAAGTTTTTGTAAAGCTTTAACAATAATATCATTTTTCTGTGGAGTTGAACAACCTGCTCCATAAAAAAATATTTTTATTACTTTATGCTCAAATAAATAAGGAATTAAAGTATCATTTAATACTTTAACAATTTCATCAGTATCAATAAAATAAGGATTAAATCCTATTGTTTTAACATTACATACTTCACTTTTATTGGATATCAAACGCCAATCTGTTTTTGTTGCACCACTATCAGCAATTAAAATCATTATACTATATATTTGTTTTACAACTAATTGAAAATATATATCTTGAATATTCAAAATGTTTTGAAAAATTCAAGTAAATTTATGGCCAAAAATACCGAAATAATTGTCATTATGAATACAATCATAAAAAAAACACTACTATTTCTTTTTACAATTATTCTTATTTCACCTGTTTTTCCCCAAAAAACAGACTCTATTGTAATTAAAAAAATATTTAATGAAGCTTTGTCGAATGACATAGCTTATAAGAATCTGGAATATTTATGTAAAAAAATAGGTGCACGAATATGTGGATCACCTCAAGCAGCAGCAGCAGTTGAGTGGACAAAACAATTGTTGCAAAATATGGATTTAGATAATGTTTACATAGAAGAATTGTGGGTTCACCGGTGGGATAGAGGAGAAAAAGAATATAGTAAAATGGTTTCTAACATTAATGGCACCAAAGAATTAAATATTTGTGCATTAGGAGAATCTATAGGGACAAAAGTTGAAGGGATTAATGCAGAAGTGATTGAAGTAAAGAATTTTGAGGAATTAAAAAAACTTGGAAAAAAGAAGATCAAAGGGAAAATTGTTTTCTTCAACCGCCCCATGGATCCTACTTTATATAATACTTTTGAAGCATATGGTGGAGCTGCTGACCAAAGAGTCCATGGCGCTTCAGAAGCAGCTAAATATGGAGCAATAGGAGTTATTGTACGATCTCTTACAACCAATATAGATGAGTTTCCTCACACAGGAATAATGTTTTATACCGCTGGTGTTGAAAAAATTCCTGCGGTTGGTGTATGTACTAAAGATGCAGAATTATTAAGTATTTGGTTGAAAAGCGATCCTAAATTAAAGCTTTTTATAAAAACAAATTGCATGTTTTTTCCAGAAGTGAAGTCTGGTAATGTTGTTGGCGAAATAAAAGGGGTACAATATCCAAATGAATTTATAACAGTTGGAGGTCATATAGATTCTTGGGATTTGGGTGAAGGTGCTCATGATGACGGAGTTGGCTGTATTCAATCAATTGAAGTACTTCGTCTTTTTAAGTCATTGGATATAAAACCAAAGCATACTATTCGTGTTGTAATATTTATGGATGAAGAAATTGCACAAAAAGGTGGCACTAAACACAAAGAGTTAGTTGAACTAAAAAATGAAAAAATAATTGCAGCAATAGAATCAGATGGAGGAGGTTTCTTACCTATTGGTTTTTCAATAGATGCAAACGAAGAAAAGATTGCAAAACTAAATGAATGGATAAAACTATTTGAAAATTATGGCATGTATCAAATATTTGTTGGTTGGGGTGGTGTTGATATTGAACCACTAAAAGAATTAAATATTCCCTTATTTGGACTTGTAACTAATTCTCAACGGTATTTTGATTACCAACACTCGGCAAATGACACTTTTGAAAAAGTAAACAAAAGAGAAATGCAATTAGGAAGTGGCGCAATGGCTGCATTAGTTTATTTGATTGACCAAAATGGCTTATAACTAAAATTAAAAAAATGGAAGCATCAGTAGAAATTAGCATGTATCCTTTAAATAAAGAATACGTTATTTATATTAAGGAATTTATCGAAAATATTAATAAAAATCCCAAGCTAATTGTAGAAACAAATGGGATGAGTACACAGATATTTGGCGATTACTTTGAGATCATGAATACACTAACAAAAGAAATGCACGATTCATATATAAAAGCAGGTACAAGTATTTTTATTCTTAAAATCGTAAATGCCTTTCTAAAACAATAAATGGGTATTGCAGGTGTTTTTGAAGAAGTAATTCGTTGGATAGCTCTGAATTATCTGGAAGTTATTGGCTCAATACTTGGAATTGTTTATGTTATTCTTGCAACTAAACAAAATATATGGTGTTGGTATGCTGGCATTGTAAATGTATCAATATATATATTCGTTTTTATTGATGCCAGGCTATATGGAGATATGGCTTTACAAATGTTTTATCTTGTTATGAGTTTTTATGGGTGGTATAAATGGAAATATACAAAAACAGATAAAAAAAGTGAATTAAGAATTTCAAACATCAGCTTGAATTTGTTTTGGTTGATATTGGCAATTACTATTGTCTTATCTGTTGGTTTTGGTTACCTGTTAACATTTACTAACACAGATGTACCAAGATGGGATGGTGTTACCACTGCTCTTGGATTAATTGGTACCTGGATGACAGCTAAAAAATATATTGAAAACTGGTTGGTTTGGATTGTTGCAAATATATTATGTGTTGGGATTTACTTTTACAAAGAGCTTTACCCTACAGTTGGATTCTATACTATAATAACTATTTTGGCTATAATTGGATATTATCAATGGAAAAAAGAAATAAAGAAAACAAAATCATTAGAATTGCAATAACTGGCCCTGAATCAACAGGGAAATCAACGCTAACCAATCAACTTGCAAAACATTATAAAACAGTTGGCGTTCCAGAATTTGCAAGAGAATATATAGCATCTTTAAATCACCCATACACAATAAACGATATATTATTTATAGCCAAATCTCAGATAGAAAGTGAAAAAGCACTTTCAAACGATGCTGTTCAATTATTATTTACAGATACAGAACTTATTGTAACAAAAATATGGAGTGAACATAGTTTTAAAACATGTGATAGTTGGATATTAGAATCTATCAATAAAAATACCTATGACCTTTATTTATTATGCAATATTGATTTGCCTTGGGAATACGATCCTCTTCGGGAACATCCAAATTTAAGAGAATATTTCTATAATCTATATTTAAACGAACTAATAACAAGAAATTATAATTATACAATAATATCTGGCAATAAAGAAATGCGATTAGAGAATGCTATTTTTGCTATAGAAAAATTTTTAAGCAAAAGGATATAATGAGTTTTGCAATAATTTGGTAACTTTGTGATTGAGTTTATGATTGCATTAACAATCTTTTAAAATAAAAAACATATGAAAAAATCTATCTTTCTCTTATTATTATTGGCATTAACAATCAACATTCTTAAAGCCCAGATAACATATGGCACAAGCGAAATGCCAACCCCCGGAGATACATTTAGAATAAGTATTGCAGCTTCAACTGGAGGTGTTGATTATACTCTTACTGGCGTTAATTATAATTGGGATTTTTCAAATTTAAACCATCCTTCACAAAATATTGATACATTCGTTAGTGTTACAACGGTTCCAGCTATTTATCAGTTAATTTTTAATAGTGCGATTTACCCAAATAACAGGGCAACTGTAGCAATGCATCAAACCAATTCTCCAATTCCTATTCCAAGTTTGCAAATAAGGGATGTTTATAATTTCTATAGAAATACAACTACTTTTTATGCTTTAGTTGGATATGGTGCAAATGTAAGCGGCTCAAATTTGCCTATTCGTTTCAACAATGTAGATTACATTTATAGGTTTCCTTTACTTCAAGGCAACAATGATTCCTGTGTTTCTAACTTTGGAGTATCTATTCCAGGTGTCGGTTATTTTGGAGAAACTAAAAAACGAAAAAATACTGTTGATGGTTGGGGAACCCTTATTACTCCTTATGGCACTTTTCAAACAATAAGAGTAAAATCAGAATTATTTATGCACGATACTTTAAACTATAATTCGGTTGGATATGCTCAGGATAGAAATGAAACAGAATATAAGTGGCTTGCAAATGGCTATGCTATTCCAATATTAACAGTTATTAACAGATCACCAGCAGTTTATGTTGAATATATAGATAGTGTTCGCTCTACGATTACGAATTATAAAGAAAACATAAATATAAATAATATAAATTTCTCTGTTTTTCCTAATCCTTGCAAAGAATATTTTAACCTTTCATATAATTTATTTGAAAAATCCATAATAAATATTTCACTTTTTAATCTGCAAGGCGAAAAAATTACAACCTTTGCAAATTCTGATCAATTAGAAGGTGAATACTCATATCAATATAATATTTCAGATTTAAAACTTTCAAAAGGAGTATATTATATCAGGGTTACTGCAAAAAATAAAACGTACATAAAAAAACTAATTATAAACTAATTGTATAAAAACAGTAAAACAAAAAAAGCATAATTACAGAGCTACTAAGACTAGTAATAATAGAAAACTCTCAAGAAAACATTATTAAAACTGTTAAAAGCTCCTAATTATAAGTATTTGAAATTTATGGAAGAAGAAATTAAGAAAATAATAGGTGTTTTAAAATCAGGTGGCATTATTTTATATCCGACTGATACAGTGTGGGGCATTGGTTGCGATGCTACAAATGTTAAAGCTGTAAGTAAAGTTTATAAATTAAAAAAACGTGAAGAATCAAAAACACTGATAACTCTTCTTGATACTTTTGATAAATTACCTAATTATGTAAGTAATGTTCCTGATACAATTTATGATTTTCTTAAAAGTGTTACTTCACCTGTAACTATCATTTATCCAGGTGCAAAAAATCTAGCTAAAAATGTTATAACAAAAGACAAAACTGCTGCTATTCGCATAGTAAGAGATGAGTTTTGTTTCAGAATGATTGAAAAATTTGAAAAACCAATTGTTTCAACATCTGCTAATATTTCAGGAGAAGAAGCCCCTTTATATTTTAATAAAATCTCTCCAGAAATTATCAAAGGAGTTGATTATGTTGTTAATTTGTATCATGATAGAATTAACCAACTTAAACCTTCAACTATACTAAAATTGTTACCTAATGGAGAATTTAAAATAATCAGATCGTAAAATTAGAATATCAGTTTGAAACAATATTTATCACACCCTGTTTTCTCAATTATTTCAGATATTTCCAACAAAATGAATACCCCATCTTTTGTTATTGGAGGGTTTGTTCGAGATATTTTATTGAAACGTCCTTCAAAAGATATTGACATTGTTGTTCTTGGTAGTGGAATTGAGCTGGCAGAGAAAACCGCAGCTCATTTAGATAGAAATATTAAAGTTCATGTTTTTCGTAATTTCGGAACGGCAATGTTTTCATACAACGACATAGAATTTGAATTTGTTGGAGCAAGAAAAGAATCATATAGAAATAATTCCAGAAAACCAATAGTAGAAGATGGTACTATTGCTGATGATCAAAACAGACGGGACTTTACAATAAATGCATTGGCAATATCATTAAATAAAAAAGATTATGGTCAATTAATTGATCCTTTTAATGGTATTTTAGATATTGAGAATAAAATTATTCGAACTCCACTCGAACCGGAAAATACTTTTTCAGACGATCCTTTGCGAATGCTTAGGGCTATAAGGTTTGCAACTCAATTGAGTTTTGATATTGAAACCAATACTTTTGACGCAATAAACAAAAACACTAAAAGGCTTTCTATTATTTCTAAAGAAAGAATAGTTGATGAACTTAATAAAATTATATTATCACAAAAACCTTCAATAGGTTTCAATTTACTTGATAAATCTGAAATACTTGATATGGTTTTTCCCCAATTAAATGCTTTAAAAGGAATTGAAGTTATTGGAAAAAACACACATAAAGATAACTTTTATCATACATTAGAAGTATTGGATAATATTGCTTTAAAATCTGATAACTTATGGCTTCGTTGGGCTGCTCTCCTTCATGATATTGCAAAACCAGCTACTAAGAAATTTGAAAAAGATATAGGATGGACTTTTCATGGACATGAATTTGTAGGTTCAAAAATGATTCCTGCAATTTTTAGACAATTATCTTTGCCTTTAAATGAAAAAATGAAATACGTCGCAAAACTAGTTCAATTACATTTAAGACCTATAGCCCTTTCTGAAGAATCAGTAACAGATTCTGCAATAAGAAGATTGCTTTTCGAAGCGAGAGAAGATATTGATGATTTGATGTTGTTATGTGAGGCAGATATTTCTTCAAAAAATGCAAAGAAAGTCAACCGATATATTAATAATTTTAGAATTGTACGAAAAAAATTAGTTGAAATAGAAGAAAAAGATAGATTAAGAAATTGGCAACCCCCTATTTCCGGCGAAGACATTATGAAAACATTTAATATTAACCCATCTCATGAAGTAGGTTTAATAAAAACAGCTATTAGAGAAGCAATACTTGATGGTATTATAAACAATAATTATTCAGAGGCCTACGAGTATATGCTTGAAAAAGGGAAAAAATTAGGCTTAATTCCTAAATAAAATTAAATAATTATTAATTTTGAATTCTAAATTTGAATATTTAACTTTACGATTAAATTTAAATAAAAGATTACAATATTATAATTACAAATCAAAAATCAAAGCATTTTAAGTTATGCATGTTTATAAATTCAGAATAGCATTAGACGATAGCGAAGAGTTCATTAGAGATATTGAAATGGAATCAACTCACACATTTGAAGATTTCCATAAAGCGCTTATAAATGCAATTGGTTTTGATGGATCGCAACTGGCTTCTTTCTTTGTTGCAGACAATAATTGGAGAAAACATAAAGAAATTACACTTTTAGATATGGCTGATCCTGATATTGAAAGTGGAGATGTCAAAACAGAAATGATGCATAATACACGTTTGTGCGATTTTATTGAAGACCCTCATCAAAGATTTGTATATATTTATGATTATATGAAAATGTGGTCCTTTTATATAGAATTACTTAAAATACAATCTGCTGAAAAAAATATAAAATACCCAAGATGCATTAAAACTATTGGTGATTTACCCAGAAAAATGTCATCCCAAGCTTTTATTCCCATCCCTGAAGAAGAAGAAGATTCGCTTGTTGTTTCAGAGGATTATAAAGAGGATGTTGTAAATGATGATGACGATTACAATAGTGAATTTAAAGAAGATTCTCCGGAATTATCTGATGGTTTTGAAGAACTTAAATTCTAAAAATACACTTATAGTTATTATTGGGCCTACTGCTATTGGCAAAACAGCATTAAGTATTGAGCTTGCTAAATTTTTTAACTCAGAAATACTTTCTGCTGATTCGCGTCAGTTTTATAAAGAACTTAAAATAGGGGCAGCGCCACCTTCTCCTGAAGAATTAAATTTGATCAAACATCATTTTATTGGAAACTTAAATTTAAATGACTATTACAATGTTTCTATTTATGAAAAAGAAGCTTTAGTCGTTTTGAAAACTCTTTTTCAAAAAAACAACATTGTTGTTATGGTTGGAGGATCGGGATTATATATTGATGCACTCTGTTCTGGAATAGACGATTTACCGAATCCAAATCCTGAGATAAGAAAAAAAATAAATCATATATTTGATAAAGAAGGAATTGAATCTCTACGTTTTCAATTAAAACTTCTTGACCCAGAATATTATAATAATGTTGATCTGGCTAATCCTAAAAGATTAATAAGGGCTATTGAAGTTTGTCTTACTACTGGACAAACCTATTCATCATTAAGAACAAAACCAAAACAGAAAAGAGAATTTAATATTGTGAAAATAGGATTAAATAGAAATAGAGCCGAATTAAATGAGATTATTAATAAACGAGTGGATTTAATGATAGGAAATGGATTAATAGAAGAAGCCAAAGAACTTCATAAATTCAAATTCCTCAATTCATTAAATACAGTTGGATATAAAGAACTCTTCGATTATTTTGAGAATAAAATGAGTTTAGATTTAGCAATTGAGAAAATTAAAACAAATACACGTCGTTTTGCAAAGAGGCAATTAACCTGGTTTATGAAAGATCAAGAAATCCAATGGATGCATCCAAATGAAAAAGAAAAAATCATAAGTTATATTGAAGCTTTAAAATAAAACTAAGAAATTTCATTCAAAAAATTTAAAATCTGAATAGTATTAAAAACATTATTTACTTTTGTATATCTTAATGCTGAGGATGGCATTCTCGAAAGAGGTGCTTCTTTTGGATCTTGAACAATAGTAAACCCTCCATTATCATTTATACTTTTTATTCCGAGTGCTCCATCTTCGTTACTTCCGGTAACTAAAATCCCTACAAGTTGATCTTTATAGATTTCAGCGGCAGAGATAAAAAGAACATCAATTGATGGCTTTGAATAATGAACGAGTGGGCTATTATCAATATTAAGTATATAGTTTTCTTCAACTACAATATGGAGACCGGGAGGGGCAATATATATATTCCCAGATTCAATAGGAATGGCGCTCATAGGTTCAATTACTGGCAAATGAACCATATTTTGAAAAAAACTTCTAAGGTTAGAATTTGGTTCATTAGCTCTATGAAGAGCAATAATTAAAGGTGTAGAAAAACTTTTAGACAGATTTTTAAAAAGAAACGAAATCAATTTTATACTACCTGCAGAACCACCTAGAACAATTGCCTTTGGCTTCGTATCTGTCATTATAAGAAAAGCAATTTAGTTTAAAATTCTTTTTTGCTTGTATCAATAACTATGATTAATTCCTCAATAACTTGTTGTAAATATTGAATACAAGCTTCGCTTTTAACTAAATAATTAAACACTCCCTGTTCCTGAATTTTTGCTATAAGTTCAATATCTTTTTGTGCTGAAACAACAACGATACGGATATGTTTATTGTATTTCCGTATCAATTTAATCAGTTCGTAGCCTTCAATATCTGGCAACATGAGATCAGCAATTACAATATCAGGATTTTGTGATAGGTTATCTAATAAATCTTTCCCTGTTACAAAGCTTGTTACAGTGATATTTTCAATAGTCCCTAAAGATAATTTAAGCAACATACCTTCGGTTCTGTTGTCTTCAATTAAAAAAACTTTTTTTGTAGTGTTGGTTGACATAATACTTAATTATAGTTGAAAAAATATTAAATTCTACATACTCTTGATTAAGAAAATTCAATTAATTCTTTTGAGATAAAATACAAACAGCACAACCTTCTTTCCCATCTTCAAAATAAAAAGTAAGGCTATAGCTTCCAGACATTTTACAAGGAAATTCTATGTAAGGATAATGTTTCTTAGAATCTTGTACATAAGTAGAAGCAACTAAGGCAAAGCCACTATACAAACTAACAATAACCTTACCTTCCAATTCAGCTGCATTACATGCAGAAAGTTTATAAGTTGTACCACCACTAAGTGTTATCTGATACTTTTGAGACACTGGAGCATCTTTACTAGATTTTGCCAGTTTTACAGGAAAATTCTTTAGATATTTGTAATCACTTCCTATGCCGCCAGAACAAGAAGTTTGCAACTGATCGTTACATTGCGAATATACATTGCTTGAAAAAACTAGAAAAGCAACTAAAAGCACTGGTATAATAAAAAACTTTTTCATCTGTCAATATCTTTAATTTTACAATTTTTTTTGGTACGATGACATTGTTCTTATGAATTACTCTTATATCATCTTTACTTTTATAATAGGTATTTAACTAACTAATTTTGTACGAATTACTTTAACTTGTTTTTTTATGTTTTCAATAATTTCTTCAGTTATAATTATATTACTGGTACTATTATCTATTACAACAAGTGCTCCATTTACTTCTTTTGTTGTTGGTGGCTGGTAGTCATATGAAATATTTACTTTATCAAATTCATTTTTAAGCAAAATCGCATCTTTATAGATTTCTTTATAATCTGCCATGTTTTCATAACTTTTTAATAAGAGTACTATATTATCCATTACTCTCTTTTGTTCTCCAATTCTATCATAAACTGCTTGTTTATTTGAAACCTTTTCAATATTTGTTGCCAAATATAATGTTTCCATCCAAGTTCCATAAGAAATCAAAACAGCTATATTGCTTCTTTTTTCTTTTATTAAAAAATTACTCATTTTATCAAAACCTGAACTTGTTATATATAAAACCGAATCCTTATTTTTATCGTTTTGAGATAATCTATTCAAAGTTTCATAATCAAAAAACTGGCCAATCTTTAAATCATTCGCTAAATCTTGAATGTTTTTTAAATATAGTAAAGAAGACACAGTTTTTCCATAAATATTCATATGTACTAAATCTGTTCCATAAATACCAAGATTTAGTGCTTTTTTAATACTTGTTGTATATTTACTATTATTTTCAGTTTTATTGAGGAGGTCTTGTGCAAAAATAACTCCAGATTTTTGCAACAATGAAGACATTTCTACAGGGTTTTGAACAGAAGAAATTATTTCTGCAACTGAATTATCAGAAACTACTAAGTTTCCTGTTGTATCAAGAGTATCTTCATCTGTTGTTGTTGTTCTGGGACCACAACCCTGAAAATTAAAACTAACGCAAAGAAGTATAACTAACAATGAAGTAATACTTAAAAAATTTTTTAATGATGTTTTCATTTTTTTCATTTTTTAATCAACAATAATTTTCTTTTTACAAACCTAATTCTTTTTTATAAAATAAGCAAATAACATTATAAAAATAATTGATTTTTTATTATTCGCAATATTTAACATTATTTAATAGAAGAAAAGCTTTGAAAATCTGCCTTATTATATATTTTACTTTTTGGAAGATTTAGAGAATGACAACTTCAATTTAAGTTTAGGGGATATTTTAGAAATCAAAAATTTAATTCTATCAGGAAGATCAAGAAACTTTTTGAGTCCATCAAAATAAAGCAATATGTATAACATTACAGTAAAAAACCAAATTATAATAATATTGGCCCAAAATGTTTCAACCAATTGACCAAAAAGATATTTTTTTGGAGCTAAGAAATGAGCTCTGTAGTTAAATAATCCAGAATATTTTGGATCTAAAAATATAGGGTCTGTTTTCTGAATGTAATGATTATTAATCCTTACCAATGGTAATGGAGCAAATCTGTTTTTTGCAAAATCTTGTAGATAACTATTGTGATATTTATCCAATAATTCCTCATATTTCATTTCATTTTTCCCAGAAATAGTATCTTGTAATAATGCTATAATTTGATCATGCTTCTCAAATGCTGATTTAAAACGCTTACTATAATTCTCCTGCAATTGTGTTAAATATGAAATTGTACTGTCTGCAATTTCCATATTGAACTTATCCAAAGTAAGTTTATCTATATAATTAAATTTGAATTTTTTATTAGCAGCCATTTCAGCCACAATTTCATTTCTCAATAATAATAAATCATCTTTAGTTAAAAGATTTTTATTCTGGGTTTTCATATTATATTTATATGAATCTGGAATTTTTT
>DYDE01000113.1:0-3476 GCA_020718065.1 Marinifilum sp.
ATTAGAGGCAGCATCAATACCAACAACATTTCCTCCAAATAATAAATAAAATTGTAATAGCATCTTCCATATTTTTAACAAAAATTCTCGTGATTCACGAACTTACAGCAAGCAAAATGCTTTCTTTTTTATTAAATAATTTTTCTTTTTTTACAAAGTCATTGAATTTTTTTAGCATAAATACAAATTTAGATTTTTTTTTTATATAATATTTGTTCATTCTTTAAATCTTATTTAAATTTGTTCTAAATAAAAACCTTAATTCTATAATAAAAATGAGACACCAAGATATATTTTCAAGACTATGGGATGAATATATAAAATTTAACCCTTCTGTAAAAAAAGTATATGACTTGTTTACTGCAAATGGAGAAAAAGTTGAAAACGATCATATTGCTTTTAGAACCTTTAATGATAAAAGAATAAATGTTGATAAATTAGCTCAGGTATTTATTAATGCTGGTTATGAAGAAAAGGCTGATTATCATTTCGAGGAAAAACATTTGTATGCAAAGCATTATGAACATAAAACAGAAAAAAATCTGCCAAGAGTTTTTATAAGTGAACTTATTCTTGATAAGTTTAGTGATTATTTAAATGAAATAGTAATAAAAAAGGTTAATTCAATTCCTAATGAGTTATTAAATACCAATGAGCTGATATTTTTAGGTTCAGCATGGGGTATTCCTTCCTTTAAAATATATGAAAAGCTAAAAGCTGAATCTGAATATGCTGGCTGGCTCTATGTTATGGGTTTCAGAGCCAATCATTTTACAGTGAATGTGAATGCTTTGAAACAAATTAATACAATGGAGAAAGTAAATAACTTTTTAAAAAATAATGGATATGTTATTAATGCTGTTGGAGGCGAGATAAAAGGAACGCCACAAGAATTACTGGAACAATCAAGTATTATGTCAGAAAAGATTAAAATACAATTTGAGGAGGGCGAATTTGATTTTCCAGGGTGTTTTTATGAGTTTGCAAAAAGGTATAATGATAAAAATGGAAATCTTTTTTCAGGTTTTATTGCAAATTCAGCAAATAAAATATTTGAAAGTACTGATTTTAATAAATAATTTACAATTTATATAATATAATTTTCTTTAATGACTGATATTGACAAAGCTCTTAAAATATTAAAAAACGAATTAGAAGGCGATTTATTTGATGATTTATCTAGTAGAATTATTTATGCGACAGATGCATCAGTGTATAGAGAAATTCCAATCGCAGTTTCCAGACCCAAAAATAATGAAGATGTTAAAAAACTAATTCTTTTTGCAAAGGAAAATAAAACTTCTTTGATTCCCAGAACTGCCGGTACATCTTTGGCTGGTCAAGTTGTAGGAGGAGGAATCGTTGTTGATGTTTCTAAACATATGACCCAAGTTTTGGAATTGAATGTGAAAGAAAGATGGGTTAGGGTTCAACCAGGAGTAATTCTAGATGAGTTAAACAAATTTCTTTTAAAAGAAAATCTCTTTTTTGCTCCTGAAACATCAACATCTAACCGATGTATGATAGGAGGGATGGTTGGAAATAACTCCTGTGGCTCACATTCATTATTATATGGAAGTACCAGAGACCACATTTTATCAATGAAAGTTATTTTAAGTGATACATCTGAAGTTGAATTTTCTGATATATTATCAGATGAGTTTAAATTGAAATGCAATCTCGCCACATTAGAAGGTAATATTTATATGAATATTTTTAAAATATTATCTCTGGAGTCAAACCAGAATGAAATACGAAAAGAATATCCTGATAAAACTTTAAAAAGGAGAAATACAGGTTACGCAATAGATATTTTACTTGAGTCAGAAATATTTACACAAAATTCTACTTTATTTAATTTTTCAAAATTTATATGTGGTTCAGAAGGAACATTGGCTTTTATAACTGAAATTAAACTTAATCTTGTTTCTCTGCCACCTCCAGAGCAAGCGGTAGTTTGTATTCATTTTAATAACATTAATGAGGCTCTTGAGGCAAATCTTATTGCACTTAAATATAAACCAGGAGCTATTGAATTGATGGATAGCGTTATTCTTGAGTGTACAAAAGATAATATTGAACAACAAAAAAATCGTTTTTTTCTTCAAGGAGATCCGGCAGCTTTATTGATTGTCGAATTTGCAAGAGATACAAAGGATGAAATAAAAGAAATTGCTTCTAAGCTTGAAACAGAGATGAGAAGCGGATCTCTTGGATATCACTTTCCTTTAGTTTTTGGTTCAGATATAAATAAAGTATGGAATCTTAGAAAAGCTGGATTAGGACTTTTATCAAACTACCCAGGTGATAGAAGACCTGTAACAGTGATAGAGGATACAGCGGTTAATGTTGAAGTTTTACCAGAATATATCGAAGAATTTCAACAAATACTTGATAAGCATAATTTAAAATGTGTTTATTATGCACATATCGGAACAGGCGAAATACATCTTCGACCGGTACTAAACCTAAAAGATAAGAAAGATGTGGAGTTGTTTCGGACACTTGCTTACGAAGTTGCATTATTGGTTAAAAAATATAAAGGTTCATTGAGTGGAGAACATGGGGATGGCAGGTTGAGAGGCGAATTTATTCCTTTGATGATAGGAAATCATAATTATGAATTGCTAAACGAAATAAAGTCAATTTGGGATCCTCAAAATGTTTTTAATCCTGGTAAAATTACTGCAACACCTGCAATGAATACATCATTGCGATATATACAAAATAGTGTAGCTCCGGTTTTTGAAACAATATATGATTTTTCACAAACTAAAGGTATTTTAAGAGCTGCAGAAAAATGCAATGGTTCTGGAGATTGCAGAAAAACTGAAATAATTGGTGGTCTGATGTGTCCGAGTTATATGGCTACTAAAGATGAAAACACCACAACAAGAGCAAGAGCTAATATATTAAGAGAATTTTTAACTAATTCAAATAAACAAAATCCATTTAACCATAAGGAAATTTTTGACATACTTGATTTGTGTTTGTCATGCAAAGGATGTAAATCTGAATGCCCATCAAATATAGATATGGCAAAACTTAAATCAGAGTTTCTTTTTCAGTATTACAAATCAAATAGAATATCTTTACGAACAAAATTAATTGCGAATATTTCTAAGATTAATCAGTTAGGAGCCCATATTCCTGTTATATTTAATTTTTTTATAACTAAAAAACTATCATCAAAACTTATAAAAAAAACACTTGGTTTTGCAATAAACAGAAGTATTCCATTATTATATAATATTACTTTAAGGAAATGGATAAAGGATAATCTTAAGTTACTCAACCATAATTCTCAAAAAAACAGGAAGGTTTTTTTATTTATAGATGAATTTACGAATTATAATGATGTGGAGATCGGGATAAAAGCTATTAAGTTCCTTACTAAATTGAATTATGAAGTTGTAATTGCAGATAATAAAGAGAGTGGTAGAACATTTATATCAAAAGGATTGTTGAAAAATGCA
>DYDE01000113.1:3494-14684 GCA_020718065.1 Marinifilum sp.
ATGTTAACCTGTATAAAAATATTATAAATGAAGATACTCCTTTACTTGGAATAGAACCTTCGGCAATATTAAGTTTTAGAGATGAATACCCTGATTTAGTTGATGATAATTTAAAAGTATATGCAAATCAATTAGCAAAAAATACTTTTTTGTTTGATGAGTTTATAGCTTCTGAATTTGAAAATAATAAAATATCTAAAGATTTATTTAAGGAAGATAACGAAATTATAAAACTTCATGGACATTGTCATCAAAGGGTTTTAGCCTCTATCGAACCTACTAGAAAAATGTTACAAATACCCCTTAATTATAAGGTTGAGACTATTCCTTCTGGTTGTTGTGGAATGGCTGGTTCGTTTGGTTACGAAAAAGAACATTACGAATTATCGCAAAAAGTAGGAGAACTTATTTTATTTCCTGCAATAAGAAATTCAAAAAAAAGTGATATTATTGCAGCTCCGGGAACAAGTTGCAGACATCAGATAAAAGATGGGACAGGTAGAGATGTTTTGCATCCTGTTGAAGTTTTATATAATGCATTAAAGAAATAATTTAGTAAATTATAATTATAATGAAAGATTTGCTCATTATCGTTTCTGCTCCATCTGGTGCTGGCAAAACAACAATTGTAAAAAAAATATTAGAAGCTGTCCCAGAACTGAAGTTCTCTGTTTCAGCATGCAGCAGACCCAAAAGAAACAACGAAATTGACGGTGTTGATTATTATTTTATCAATACAGATGATTTTAAAAAGAGAATTGAAAATGATGAGTTTCTCGAGTGGCAGGAAGTATATAAAGGTAGCTTTTATGGTACATTAAAAAGTGAGGTTGATAGAATTTGGAATCAGGATAACTACGTTATATTTGATGTTGATGTTGTGGGTGGTTTAAATATTAAGAAAATTTATAATGATAAAGCTTTGTCATTATTTATTATGCCTCCCTCTATTGACTTATTGGAAGAACGTCTTAGGAAGAGATCAACAGATAGTGAAGAAAGTATTAAGGTAAGGGTTGAGAAAGCACGAAAAGAAATGGAATTTGCTCATAAATTTGATAATATTATAATAAATGATGATATATCTATTGCTTCAAATGAAGCAATATCTTTAGTTAAAAGGTTTCTGGTTAAAGATATTCCTCAAAACAAAATCAAGTAAAAGTACCTGTTTTCTGAAAACAGGTACTTTGTCTCTTGTAGAAGCTTTATTATTATTATATTTTTGTTGTAAATATATAAATACTTTAATATATGACAGCAAATAATATGTACTCCATGAGAATATCTATCGAAAATGATAGAGCATACAAAATCAGGTTAATACATAATAATCCAAAATCTGATCAAGTATTATTTGAGTTTGTTAGTGAAAAGATACCTACTGTTGAAAGAGTTTTGAAACTCTATTACCTTTCTAAGAGAAACATTGCACATTAATTCTGAAAAACATTATTGTATTTTACTTTAACTCAATTCACTATTAATTACTATTATCGATAAATGACAAAATATAAAACCATTATTGTAGATGATCATAAGATTTTTCAACATCATTTATGTTCTGTTCTTAAAGAGATTGAAAATGTTGAAATTTTAGCTCAGGTTTCAAATGGTCTTGAGCTTCTTAATTTAATTTCATCAAATAAAACAGATCTTATTTTCATGGAAATAAATTGCTCTATGATTAACTGTATTGTTATAGTTAAAAAATTATTAAAAAAATTCCCACAAACTAAGATTATTGCAACTTCATTATTTGAAGAGGACGAGAAAAATCATTATTCCACTTTAATGAATTTAGGAGTACAAGGTTTTATTTTGAAACAAACTGGAAAAAACGATATTAGTAAAGCTATTAATACGGTGATGAGTGGTGAAAAATATTTTTCAAATAATTCTGTTTATACTCAATTAGTTAGTCGTACATAGACTTCAATTTCTGATTTAATATATTTACAAAATTTTCCAAAGGTTTACTTACCATCATACTCAACATTGCATTAAGTTCTGCATTAAATACAAGTTGAGATTTGCATTTGTTTTCTGTTTCCGCTTCAAGTAGTGATATAAGTTCATACGTAAAAGGCGTTTTCCCTTCAGAAGCCATAATTATTTCGATATATTGTTTTCTTTTGGTTATTTTCATGCTCAAATCTGTCATTCCTTTTATTGTAAATGAACATGTATCTTCCGTCGATTTCCAGTTTATTATCTGTTCTGGCATTAACTTCTCAAAGTTATTAAAATTGCTGAGGAAATTAAAGACTGTTTCAATAGAGCTATTAATGATTTGCTTTTCGCTTTCAATTCTTGTCATAATATTTAGTTTTTGTTAAAACAAATAAATTTCAATAAACTATTTTAAACTCCCCATTTTTCTGGGCATTCTCTCCACTTTTTTAGTGAAACTAAATCACTTTCTTTAATGTATTCACTCTCCAAAGCTTGTTTTATGAGGCTATCGTAATCGGTTAAAGTTATTAATGAACATTTTTCTTTTTTAAAACTATCAGCAGCAGTTTTAAACCCATATGTAAAAATAGCAGCCATTCCTTTAACATTTGCACCAGTTTTTCGTATAGCTTCAACAGCATTTAAGCTACTTTTACCAGTTGAAACCAAATCTTCGATTACTACTACCGATTTCCCCGATTCTAAAACACCTTCAATTTTATTTTCCAAGCCATGTTTTTTATCTTCAGAGCGAACATAAATAAATGGCAGTCCCAAATCCTGAGCAATTAATACGCCATGAGGGATGCCTGCTGTGGCCACACCTGCAATTACTTCGGGCTCTCCGTATTCTTCTCTGATAATTTTAACCATTTCATCCCTGATATAATTTCTTATTTGAGGATATGAAAGGGTTTTTCGATTATCGCAATAAATTGGAGATTTCCATCCTGATGCCCATGTATAAGGGTTAGTTAAATTCAATTTTATTGCTTTAATTTGCAATAAATATTCTGATATTTTTAAAGAAGATTCTTCATTTTTTTTCATACTGCAAATGTATAAAGTTTTTATAAACGAAAAAACCATTTATATTGTTAGTAATATAAGCGACGACTTAATGGTCTCTGATAATTTTATATATCATTATAAATCAAAAAAGGAACTGAAATCTGTAATAGCAGGGTTTCAGCAATCTCTTACCTGTAATAAACTGATTTTGTATGACAAAAATACAAATGTTTTATTTAAAAAATTAATTTCTTTATATAAGGTAATTAAAGCTGCAGGTGGTGTTGTGCGAAATTCAAAAAAAGATATTCTTTTTATATACCGACTTGGTAAATGGGATCTACCAAAAGGGAAAATAGAAAAAAAAGAGAAGATTAAAGAAACAGCCATTAGAGAAGTTGAAGAAGAGTGTGGTATTTCAAAACTTTCAATTTTAAAAGGATTAAATTCTACCTACCATATTTATAATTTAAAAGGGAAGGATGTTTTGAAAAAAAGCTATTGGTTTGAAATGAAATGCAAGGATACAAAAACACCTGTTCCGCAAATAAAAGAGGATATAACAGCAGCAAGATGGATTGCCAAAGATGAAGTAGATGATGTTATACAGAATTCATACTTGTCTGTTAAAGAATTAATTCTTAATTATCTTGAAAAGTCCTAAGAGGTTGTTTAAATTTTTTTTCACTAAATTAAAGATTCCAATCGAATTGATTGTTTTCAAAACCCCAGAACAAATTCTCACGCCAAATAGTTGTCTGGCGAAATGCCAAAACAAATTTCTACGTCAATTTTTCTTCTGGCGAAATGCCAGAACAAATTCTTACGTCAAAATGTTCTCTGGGAATTTCCCAGAATAAATTCTCACGTCAAATAGTTCTCTGGGATTTTCCCAGAACAAATTTTTACGTCAAATAGTTCTCTGGGAATTTCCCAGAATAAATTCTTACGCCAAAATGTTCTCTGGGATTTTCCTAGAATAAATTCTTACGCCAAAATGTTCTCTGGGATTTTCCTAGAACAAATTCTTACGTCAAAATGTTTCCCGGGAATTTCCCGGAACGAATTCTCACGTCAAATAGTTGTCCGGGAATTTCCTGGAACAAATTCTTACGTTTTAAATTCATACTTCTTTTTGAATTATACATTTTAAACAACCTCTAAATGAAATTATATTTTTGTAAACTATTCAGGCATATAGCGTGTAAGCAATTTGATTATAGAATATGAGATATCGCAGAAAATTAATGACAAAGTTAATTCTATAAGCCTTCTGCCTAATTAAACTATTTTTATAATATGCTAAATAGTAACTAATTTTTCTTGATAATTAAGGAAAAATTAGATATTTTTGTATATTATTATTTGAAGAAAAATTAACTCTGTATAAAAATGAAAAGAATTATTTTAATTTTAAGTGTTTTTGTATTATTTCTTAATACAAAAGCACAAATTCCTAATGGATATTACGATGCTGCAAATGGATTAAGTGGTGCACAGCTTAAAACTGCTCTATATAATATAATTAAGAACCATACTGTGAGGTCTTACCCATTGTGGAGTTGGTATGATGACACAGACTTGCAACCAGCTCCGGCCGTTAATAAAATATGGGATATATATAGTGACAATTGCAATTTTACTTTTTCAAATGACCAATGTGGCAATTATATAGATGTTTGTGATTGTTATAACAATGAGCATTCTTTCCCTAAAAGTTGGTTTAATGATGTTTCTCCGATGAATTCTGATATATTTCATTTATATCCTACAGATGGCAAAGTTAATGGTATGCGAAACAACTATCCTTATGGTGAGACTTCATCAGGAACAGCATGGGGTAATGGGAAGCTTGGAAATTGTACTTATTCAGGATATACAGGAATTGTTTTTGAGCCTGCAGATCAATATAAAGGAGATTTAGCAAGAACATATTTTTATATGGCTACCCGGTATGATAATGTTATAGCAAGTTGGGAAAATTATGATGCAAATGGTGATGCAATGCTTAATGGAACTACTTTTCCTGCCTTTGAAACATGGGCGGTTAACCTTCTTTTAAAATGGAATGCTCAGGATCCGGTTAGTACAAAAGAAATTAATAGAAATAATGCAATTTATAATATTGTTCAGCACAACCGTAATCCTTTTATTGATCACCCAGAGTGGGTTGCTGCAATATGGGGTAGTGGCGGTGGAATAAATGATAATTTCAATATTTTTACTAACATTGAGATTTATCCAAATCCTGCGAGTGAACTTATTACTATTAACAACTTAAATAGTAATGTTGTTAGTTTGTCTATCGCTGATATTGTTGGAAAAATTGTTTATACATCAAACAATCCATCTCAATCAATTGAAATAGATTTAAATTCTTATGCAAAGGGCTTTTATTTTCTCACCGTATATGCTGATAACAATCAATCTAAAACATTTAAATTCGTCAAAAATTAGTAATGAAAAGTTATAGAAAAGAGCTTTTTTTTAATACTGAAAACCGTTATCAGTTTGTTCATATTACAAATGATGTACAAAAAGCAGTAAATGAAAGTGGTATAAAAGAAGGCTTTTGTCTTGTGAATGCAATGCACATAACTGCCAGTGTTTTCATTAATGATAATGAATCGGGTTTACATATGGATTATATGGAATGGCTCGAAAAGTTAGCCCCATATAGTCGCGATGGTTATCATCATAATGTAGGTGAAGATAATGGAGATGCTCATTTGAAAAGACAAATTATGGGCAGAGAAGTGGTTGTTGCAATTACAAATGGCAAGCTTGACTTTGGTCCTTGGGAAGCTATCTTCTATGGTGAATTTGATGGTGGTAGAAAGAAAAGAGTTCTCATCAAAATTATAGGAGAATAGTATTTTTCACTAACTAGCTATGAAAAGTAGTAAATATTTTGGATTTGTCGTATTAACAATTATTCTTGTTTATACGACAATTCTTTTTTCAAACACTTTTAGTTTTAAATTTGTTGAATGGGATGATAATAAGTACATTACAGAAAACCCTTTTATCAAAGACTTATCAATTAGTGGAATTAAAAACATATTCTCTACATCGTATTTTTCAAATTACCATCCAATAACTACATTAACATGGGCAATTGAATACAAGTTATTTGGCTTTAATCCAAAACTTTTTCATTTGGATAATCTATTATTGCATCTAATCAATATTGTTCTTGTTTTTTATCTTATTAAACTTTTATTAAAAGATGAAAAAATATCATTAGTGATAGCCCTGTTCTTTGCGATACATCCCATGCATGTGGAATCAGTAGTGTGGATTTCGGAACGAAAAGACCTGTTATATGCTTTATTTTATATTAGCTCTATAATTCTATATATTCAATATATCAAAAAAAACAGAAAGATGAAGTGGTATATACTTTCATTGTTATTATTTATTGCTTCATTATTGTCTAAATCAATGGCGGTTACTTTACCTGTTGTGCTGTTGGTTATAGATTTTTATTTAAATCTTAAAATTACAAAGCAAAGTTTAATAGAAAAAATTCCTTTTTTTATATTGTCAATTGTTATAGGAATTATTACTATCAAAACTCAGACTATAGATGGTGCAAATTCATACATCCCTGTTTATTCCTTTTTCGATAGAATATTTCTGGTTAGTTATGCAGTAGTGTTTTATGTTTTCAAAGCATTGTTGCCGATAAACATGTCTGCTCTTCATCCATACCCCGAAAAAGTAAATGGTTTTCTTCCTTTGGTTTTCTATTTGTCATTTATTGCCATATTAATTGCTGCTTGGTTTATTTATAAATCAAAAAAACTAAGAAAAGATATCATTTTTGGTTTTTTGATTTTTCTTGTAACTATTTCTGTGGTTATACAGCTAATGCCCATTGGACAAGCCATAGTTGCTGAGCGATACACTTATATTCCATACCTTGGTTTGTTTATTATAGTGGGATTGATTTATAAATTTTATAAAGAAACCAATAAAAAATATCTTAATAAAATTAAAAACTATACAATTGGTGGAATTGTTGTACTGGTTCTTTTCTTTTCTTTTCAAACTTATTCAAGAACTTTGGTTTGGAAGAATACAAAAACACTTTATACTGACATAATGAATTCTTACCCAGATTATTATTATGGGTATTTCCTGATGGGTAACTATGAAAATCAATTGAATAATTTGGAAGCTGCAAAAAAATATTATGAGAAGTCTATCAAATTAAATAAAAATTCTAAATTGGTATATAATAATCTTGGTTATATATATTTTGTAGAGAAAAATTTTAATGAAGCATTACTAAATTTTAATAAAGCATTATTAATAGATAACAAGTATGTTGATTCATATATTAACAGAGGCAATTTAAAAATAGAATTGGCCGATTTTGATGGCGCCATCACTGACTTTAATAAGGCAATATCTTTAAACGAAAACAATTGGCAAGCCTATTTCAATAGGGCAATTGCTAAAACAAAGATACAGGATATTCAAGGAGCAATAACAGATTATAACAAAGTAATTATCTTGGATCGAACAATTTCTCTGGCTTATTTAGGCATTGCCAAACTCTATTTTAATTTACAGGATTATGATAATGCTATCAAAGAATTTAGTGAAGCAATAAAATATGGCAAAGAAAATACTGATGCATACTTTTGCAGAGGAAATGCATATTATAACTTAAACAAATTTAATGAAGCCATTAAGGATTATGATAATACAATAATTCTTTCACCTATACACGTTGTTGCAATTAACAATCGTGGTATTGCAAAATATACTATTAATAATAAAATAGAGGGATGTAATGATATTAAAAAGGCTTTTGAATTAGGATATTCTGATGCAGGTATATTTTATAACACTTATTGTAAATAACCTCTAAAAAGTATAACCAGCTCCCATTTCGAAAAAATCAGCCTGACCTAAGTTTGCTTTTATAAACATTCCGACAAATAACTTATTCTTGCTACTTTTAATAGGGTTTTTAAAATAATACTGCATACCAAGCTTATTTGTATTTAAAAGTTTCAATTTTGTAGCAGTACTTATTTTTTCACCATCTAAATTTACAAAATCCCTTTTGAAAGGATTATATGCATAGATACCTCCTTGAATAACAAAACCAACTCTTCCTAACAGATATTCGTGTCCTAAAAAGGCAACCAAAGTATATGATTTTAAGTGTTGCTTAGTTGAATAGAACTCCTGATTTATAATATAATCATAAAAACTGGTATAATAGTTGGTATATATTCCTGCTTGTACATTGCTAACTGTATTGTATCTTTTAGATAAATAAATACTTCCAATATAAACAGGATATTTTGGTCCATTTGTTGGTCTTACTGAACTACCAAATTCATGAAATCCAACACCAGCATAAATATTTAATAAAGTTTTCTTTAAGATGTTTTTATTTGTCTGTTGGAAAAACTTTTCTGGCATTTGTTGTGGAAGATACTTAAATGATATGTTAACACAAGGTAAGTTTAATCCAACATTAGGCAACTGGTAGTGACCGTTAGAAAAATGGAAGACAGAAATACCACCACTTATTGTCATGTTTTTATTAATGTTCTTACATGTATTCAATGACATAGTGGATATATTCGTAATGTGCGAACCAATAACAATATTACCAGCATTGTCAGACAAACTATATGGTCTATTAAAAAATGCAAACCCCATTCCTAATTTAAGCTGATAATACAAGCTACTATTTCTTTTTAAGAAAAACGATATACTTGGTAAAAGAGAAATGTTTTCTCCCAAAACATCTTTGTTACCAAAATATCCATAAATTAAAGAAACGCCTACTTGAGGATATTTGTAAAACTCTTGCCAATCTTTTAAGCCATTGGTTAAAGTATAAAATCCTAGTTCGCAAAGAAAGGATGTTTTATTTTTTGGGAAATTAGGATAGTTGTTTACAATTTTTCCTGTGTAGAAATTGGTTTCAAATGCGTAATGTTTTATTGAATCTTTTTTTGTTGGGTGGTGCAAATCAAGCTGGGCTTGTATTTGACAACAGATAAAAAGGGGAAAAATAAAAAATAAAATTCGCATAAATTAGCTTGCTCTGACTGCAAAAATATACAAAGCATTTGATATATTAAATTCTTTAACATTCGCATTAAAAATAATTTTAATTTTGAAGTTCTTTATCTCACTTCTTTTTTATATGTATTTGCAAAATCTGTCGGTTACGAACTTTAAAAATTATTGCGAGGCAAACCTTATTTTCTCAGAGAAAATTAATTGTTTTGTTGGCAACAATGGAGCTGGCAAAACCAATTTGCTTGATGCTATTCATTATTTGTCTTTTTGCAAAAGCTATTTTAATCTTTTAGACAATCAAAACATAAAGCACGATGCTGATTTCTTTGTTGTTCAGGGTTGTTTTTCGAAATCTGAAGCTATCAATGAGGTGTATTGTGGATTGAAAAGAAGTCAGAAAAAAATATTCAAGATACATAAAAAAGAATACGAACGATTGGCTGATCATATAGGTTTGTTTCCTTTGGTAATTATTTCTCCTGCCGATTATTGTCTTATCAATGAAGGAAGCGACATTAGGCGTAAATATATTGACAGCGTTATCAGTCAGTTCGATAAAGTTTATTTAGACAACCTCATTAAATACAACAAAGCCATTGCTCAACGCAATTCTCTTTTAAAGGATTTCTATGAGAAACGTTTTTTTGATAAAACCTTACTTGAAATTTGGGACGAGCAAATTATTCCTTTAGGTGAATCTATCTATTACAAGCGAAAAACCTTTCTTGATGAGTTTATTCCTATATTCAAACAGCATTACTCTTTTATTACCAATGCAAAAGAAGAAGTAGATGTTGAATACGAGAGCCAATTGAATGAGGGTAGTTTTGAAGAGCTTGTTAACCAAGCAGTAGATAAAGATAAGGCATTGAAATATTCAACGGTTGGCACACATAAAGACGACTTCATTTATAATATAGGTGGGTATCCCATCAAAAAATTTGGTTCGCAAGGACAACAAAAATCTTTTATTATAGCACTAAAGCTTTCGCAGTTCGATTTTACCAAGAATATCAAAGGTTATAAACCCATTTTGCTTTTCGATGATATATTCGACAAATTAGACAACGACCGCGTTAGCAAAATGATGCAGTTGGTAAGCAACAATAGCTTTGGACAAGTTTTTATTACCGATGCTCATCCTGAAAGAATTGATGCCATATTTGCCAACATTGATACTGATGGGAAGATATTTGAAGTTGCAAATGGATTGATTAATAAGGAAAGATCGATTAATTAGAAAAAATTAAGTTCACTCGCACTAATTTGTAATCTGTGTGAAATAAAAATAACAACTGTGAAAGAATCATTAATAGAACAATATAAAAACAAAGTAGTAGCAAACAAGCTGCTCGCAAATAAACTTACCACTAAAATTATATTGATTGGTTGGTCACGATTGTTGGTATTTATTGGAATATGCTTTAGTGGGTATTATTCATTTGCAACAGGCGAATCAATAATTATTGGACTGTTTATTTTTTCAGTTCTCTTGTTTTTCTTTTTACTTTGCATTCATCAAAAGCTAATAAATAAGAAAGAGATTATTGCCAATCTTATTGTAATAAATGAGAATGAAATCGAATTGCTTGAATACCGTCCTTCCATTTTTGATAATGGCAAGTCTTTTTTAAATAATTTAACCTATTGTGAAGATTTGGATGTTTTTGGAGAGCAATCTATATACCATGTATTAAATAGAACAACAACAATTCCTGGTAAAGAAAGACTTGCAGATATTCTAAAAGCCCCTCTTACCATTAAAGAAGATATTTTAAAACAGCAGCAAGCCCTCAAAGAATTCGCTGTAAAAGAAGAGCTGCGGCAAATAATCATTGCTCACGGAATGAAAAGTCAAAAGGAGCAACCCAATCTTGACCTCTTGTTAAAATGGGCTGTTACACCCGATAAAATCATTTCTTCTGATTTAGTCAGGATTATTCGCTTTGTTTTCCCTGCCTTGTTTGTCTTAGCTGTTGTGTTTTCAATAATTACCACAAATATGATGTTGTTTGTTTATGCCTATTTGTTAAATTTACTAATTGCCGGCAAATACCTGAAGCACATAAACCGCATTCACAATACAGTTAGCACCCACCTTAAATCCTTTTCTGTTTTTTCTGATATATTAAAATTGATCAACCACGAACATTTTTCAAGTGAGAT
>DYDE01000014.1:0-44520 GCA_020718065.1 Marinifilum sp.
AGTAAATTATAATGGGGGGAATATATGGGGTGGAGGAATGGGAAATTCAGGTTTTGAAGGGATGTATGGTACCTGGGCATCGTCATTTGAGAATCATAATACTTATATAAATGGGCAATGGGTAAAGAATTCTTCAATAGTACGCTCAGACCGGATTGATTATTATGTGAATATGCTGAATAATATGCTGAACCCGCAGGTGGCGGGGCAGAGTGGTAATCCGATAGCGGCAGTAGATGGTTATAATTTTGGGCAAGATGGGGATCCACTAAAAAGAAGCAGTCAAGCGGTGAAAGGAGGCACTATAGGTAGTACGAGTAAAACTGTTGGAGGTAAGGGTTTTGGGTATAGCAATGCTGATGCATTAAGGGACTTATGGAATACCAACACGCTTTTTCTTAAGGAATTTCCTGCATATATTGGTATTAATTTTACAATTTCCCCTGTTTTTATAAACACCCCGTTTACAAATACTTATACATTAAATATAATAACCAGAGGTGAAGGTAGTGGCTGTTTTTTAACTGAAACTAATTACGAAAATAGATATGGTTTGGAATTTAATGGAGGACTGGGATTAGATCTGGGTTTTTTTAAAGATTTAACAAATAATAATAGAAATTGCATTTATGGTGAAAGTTACAATGTAACTGGAGGACTTGGAAACTTTGTGGGGTTTAGTTTAACACAAAATAGTAAATTTGGTTCTTTAGGACTTAGTTTTTATCCAAGTCTGGGATATTCATTTGGAAAAGGTTATACAAAACCATTAATTAATAAATAATAATATAATTATGAAAACATTTAAAAAATACTATTATCTTTTTATATTGCTATCAGTAGTTTTTTTTATTATCTATCATGTTTATAGCAGTTACCGTGATAAACAAAAATTTATTAATTCAAGTTATAATGGAATTATAATGGAAATAAAATTTATTGAAGGGCAACATGGAGATATGAACATAAAAATAAATAATACTTGGAGATTATGTAGTTGGGAAAATAAAATAGGAAATTATATTAAAATAGGAGATTCAATTGTAAAATCTCCTGAGAATACAGATATTTACATTTATAGGAAAGATACAATAAATGACAAATGGGTTTTAAAAGTATTTAAAAATATTTAAGATGAAAATATACTTTTTATTATATAATAGAATAGATGCTTTTTCTAATGCCTGGAATGCTCCAAAAACCCTGAAATATCAGGCTCTGGTGTGGTTTAATATGCTTATAACTGCCAATATATACAGTGTTTTGTATCCAATTTACTATTACGCTTTTTTGAATAAGAATAAACATATAAATTTCTTGATATCATTTACTATACTGTTTCTTATTTTGCTTATTTTTAATTTTCTAATTTTTTATAAAAATAAAAAATATCAGCAATTTATAAATAACAGATTGCCTGTTTATAATTTAAGAAGAATTAATATAATAGTTATTTTATATGTTTTCTTAACAGTTGCATTATTAACCTTTGGAATGAAATATGTAACGAAAGGACATTTATAAGTTCATTGAAAAGATTATAAAGAAACAGATAGTTGTGCATTTCTGTTGCCGCTTAAGTATTGCAAATTATACATGAACCCCTTTTGATATAAATAAAAGTACTTTACGAGAACCAGTCCATAGTATGTTTGGAGGTTGGTTTATGGGTTGCGCATTCTAAGCATTTTCTTTCAACCAATTCCCTTATAAGGGAATTGGTTGAATAGGAAGTAGTTGGGCGTGTTTTGTCGTTTAAGTGTTTTGGCTTGTCTCTCCTTTGGTGATGATGACAAAAAAATTTGAAGAATAAGAAATATATTGAAGTAAAAATAAATTTGAATATCAAATATGTTTTGTTTTCTTTAGCGTTTAAATTAATCTTGTCTTACCAACGGGATACATTGATTACAAGAGCTATTTGCATTTTCCACAAGTCTTGATTTCATAGCATCAATTATTTCTTTTTGGTAAATAAGCGGATCGGATTCCTTTCCATCAAGCACCATATCTGGCGTAAGTCCATCTAAAGCATTAAGATGAATTTTGTTACTTAAGGTCTTTAATTCAACAAGATAATTGTTAAGCCCTTCAATCGTATTAAATGATTTATTTTTTAAATAGATGTTCTTTAATTTATGGAAATATGCTTCGATCATCGAATTGGAAAAACTTATATCTATTCTGGCAACCAAGCGTTTTAGCCAACTGTCGTTTGTTTTTACATATTCTGCAACACAACCTTTGTTTTCGCTGCCATCATCAACCATTACAAGGGTTTTTTCTTTAACATTGGGGAAAATATGTTTTTCGGCAACTTCCTTTAGATTATTAAAAGTAAAATCAGAAGTCTTGGTATATGACGCTTTTAATGCCAGCACAGCTCTCGAAAAATTATCAACAATGCTACAAATATATACTTTCTGGTTAGTGCTAAGGAAATATTCTGTCAAATCAATATGAATGATCTCGTATATGCCATTGGCTCTGATTCCTGTTTTCTTATGTTTGCTGCTCCTGTAGTTTTTATAAGCTTGCGAAAACCCCAATAGAGATGCGTATTTATAAAAAGTGGAAAGATGCATAAAAGCAAGCTTATCATATATCATTTTGTAATAAACACTGACCATGGTGAACTGTTCTTCCATATAATTGCTTAAATAGTTGCGTATGGTTTTTACTTCTTTTTCGGTTAATTGATTGGAAACAATTTTGCGACATATTTTTATGGGAGATGCCGTACAGTTAACCTTTTTTTTCAGGTAACGATACTGTGATGCCGAAATCCCAACAATTTTCAATGTTTTTTCAAAAGACATGAAATCTTTTATTCTTTCCAGACTATCAACAATTTCCAATTGATATTTTTTTATCAATTGCTTTTTGTTTTTGATGTCGTTGCCTATTTTTTGAAATAATTTCAGAAACAGGTTTGCTGCCATCATGGTTTTTCGCATGTTGCGGTATTGAAGTATGTTTTTAATGGCATCAACTTCTTTTAATGCCAATTTGTAGTCGATACCGAAAATAGCATTCAAATCAACTTTTTTCCAGTTTCCTTTGGTGCTTGCAGCAATCTGATCGAGAATTGAATTTTCAAGGATTCCGAGGATAAAGGCTATTTTGATATTGGTATGGTATTTTCGTCTCATATTGAAAACGTGTTTTTGTTAAAAGGCAGTTCTAAAAATTAAAAAAAAAGTTTCCCGCAGATTTCTCAAATATTCGCAGATTGATTTTCATTACGTTGTATCATTTGTTCTGCGAAAATCAGCTAAGTCTGCGGGAGAAACTTAATTTTTAGAACCCTCCTAAAATATAAAAATTGGAAAAAGGTTTTTAACTACAAAGTTCGGAATATTTAATACCGATTCGCTAATATTTACTCCATTTATTTAGCAAACTCATAAATTGAGATTATTAATCAATCGGCATTTACCAAAACCAGCTAACATTATTACTTTCAAAATCATGTTAGCGGTTTGGTATAAATTATAAGGATGGAAATGCTAATGTTGATTGGTGGGGTTAAAAAAGAAACATTATGGAAATGTTTCTTTTTTAATGACTGGTTTCTTCCTAAGCAGTAAATATGATTCTGATATTATGCAGGTCGAATAGCTGAACATATTACAATGTTGTTTTGCCAAGCCCTGTAAGGGCGAAAAACATCAGCGTAGGGCAACGCCCTACGACCAAGGCAACACGATGCTACCAAACCCTGTAAGGGCGAAATATTATGCCCTTTCAGGGCGACCTTAGGTTTGTGTTTATGACACAGGGCGTTGCCCTGTGCTAATGAATTAAAGGCTTTCAGCCTTATCTTAGCAAATTTGAAATTTATTTTATAAAATATAAGTGGGGTGTAGGAAATGATTTATATTTGTGAGAAAATAAATTGATTTTAATTTGCTTGTATTCTTAGATTAAGTGATTTACAAAAGTTTTGCATTGGTTATAAAATTAGTAAGGGATAATGAAAACAAAACTTGTTAAGATTTTTATTCCTTTTTTAAGTTTTTCTTTAGGATTTCTTGTATTATATACATTCCTACATTGGTTGATAATTCTAAAGTTAGATTTTTTTCGACCAAAAGAAATGATTGTTAATTTTATTACACCTATCATTATTTCAGGAATAATTGTTCTGTTTGTTTTTCGTAAAAAAATTAAACTTTTAGAACTAAGTGATAAAACACGTGATTTTTACTCCGTTTTTTGTGGGATTTTTCTGATTATACCAGTGGTAATCGGACAATTTTATTTGGTGAACAAACAGGGAAAACTAACTGAAATTGATAAACCCACTTCAATAGACATAAAAAATCAAACACTTTTTTATTCAATAAAAAATGCAAAAACTTTGAATAATTCTGGAGGTATGTGGGTAACAAGAACAAGCTCAGGAAAACATAATTTTAATATTAATTGTTTTTTTGCCTGTCCTCTTATTGATACAATTTCAAATAATTACAGCTATTCAAATAATATTAAAACCTGGATAGGAGTTAAATTTAGCGAAGAGTTTTCGAATAGAATATTTGATAATAAAGAAAATCAAAATGAAATTATTAATGAATTCATTAATTCCTGTGTTCCTAAATTTGAGAAATATATTTTTCAGACAAAATACTTACGCAATTTGAAATTTTCAGACGATAGAGACAATTATTATACTGCAATTAAAAAAACGAGTATTCAGGTGAATAAAAATCAACTGATTATTTTAGTTGAAGAAAAAGGAAGTTATGATGCAAGAACGGGTAATAGTTTCAAATGGCTAATAGGTACATTGCTTTCAACAAATATAATTTGGTTTCTTTTTGTTTTAGTCCCACCATTGAGCAAAACTGAAGTCAGGAAATATGGAACTAAGAAATTAAAAAAGAAAAGAAAAAGTGACTACCGCGAGATTTTATTCTTTTTTACACCCTCAAAAAGTTATTGGGCAACACCAATTATACTCGATTTAAATATACTCGTCTTTCTATTGATGATGTTTTCCGGCCTTGGTATTTTATCTCCCCAAGGAATTGAGCTTATAAAATGGGGTGCAAATTTTAAACCTCTAACAACAGATGGTGAATGGTGGCGACTTTTGACTTCCATATTTTTGCATGCTGGATTTTTGCATTTAGCAAATAATATGATTGCTTTGTTTTTTATTGGACCATTTCTTGAAACTTCAATTGGGAGCAAAAAATTTATGATCATATATTTAATGACGGGATTAATAGCAAGTATTACAAGTCTTTTGTATCATGATGCAATGGTTAGTGTTGGCGCGTCAGGGGCGATTTTTGGGATGTATGGTTTACTTGTTGCTTTAATGATTTTGCGATATATTGATAAAAACCTAACTGCAATACTTAGGGTAAGTGTTGCCATTTTTATAGGATTAAATTTGATTATGGGATTAGGTGGTGGCATTGATATGGCTGCACATTTAGGTGGATTGATTTCAGGCTTTGTTATTGGAATTATTTATTTTCCTTTAAAAAAGCATTTGGATAAAATAAATAAAACATAAAGCACTGCTATTAAGCATGCCAACCTAAGGGATAAGGGGATAAGAAAAACTTTTTAAAATTGAAATATTTGTGAATACCTGAAAAAAGATGAACAAACACTCCACAGTAAGAAAGGAAAGTTCGTTTTTCCTTTCTTACAAAATGGACACAGGACATTTTGTATTCAATAGCATATACAGCGGTTAATTTAGATGTGGGGCGGCTTTTTCGTAATAAACAAGCATAGCTTCAAAACCCCGTTTTCGAAAGCGTTCTAAATTTGTTATCAAAATTACTACTATGATAAATATATTTAAATTTTCAAAAAAGAATTTATGTAAAATCATTTTATTTAATAATTTTTAGATTAATTATTAATTCATTTGGGAAATATTTAATTTTTTGTATTTTAGCAACTAAAATATAATAAAAAGAATGACCCCATTTACTAAAGAATATCTCAAAGGATTAACTCAACTGGAGATGTTTAGTGCAGATGAATATTCTACAGGGTTAATTCATATTACAGAATTAGAAAATTCACATTCATATATTAATTACTATCAACGTTTAGTTCTTGAAAGAGCCAAGAAAATAGGGGTTGATGCAGTTTATTTTCGAAACTATTCAGATAATGTAAGACCTTCTGTGCCTCAGCTTTATATTTTTGATTTTACAAAAAAGGAAAAAGATATTGTTGAAGTTCATAAAAATGTATGGAGTAGTTCTGAAGTGCGGTTTTATATTATCATTACAAAATCCGAAATTAAATTATTCAATTCTTCTAAACCAGTTAAAATAAATAGCGAAAAGAAATTATATGTGTCTCCTTTCGATATATTAAAAATATCAGGGGAGGCAATTGAAAAATATCAGAAATATTCTGGAAAAAAATTTGACAATGGTACTTTTTGGGAAGAAACCCAAATTGATTTTGGATATAGTGAAACAGCATATGAAAAGCTAATTATTGAATTAAAAAACTCCAGAACTCATTTTCTGAACAAAATAAAATTAGATAAAAAAATTGCTAGTAAATTACTTGTTTTAAGTATTTTGGTTAAATATTTGGAAGAAAAAGTTGATCTAGATGAGAAGGGTATTGAAACAAGAGTTTTTACTATTGACTTTTTTAACAAAAAAGAGTTTGGATACTCAAAATGTTTTACAGAAGTTATTAGCAAAGGTTATTTATTGAATCTTTTTGATTTTCTGAGTCAACATTTCAATGGCAAAATATTTTTTTTATCAGATGAATATAAGATACAAATAAAAAAAATTGACCTCACTCCATTAGCTAATTTTCTATCTGGAGAAATTGATAACTATCAATATGTATTGTGGAAGCTTTATTCATTTAATCATTTACCAATTGAATTAATTAGTAGTATTTATGAAGTTTTCTTAGAGGCAGATAAAAACAGTGGTATTGCTTATACTCCTTCATATTTGGTTAATTTTATGGTAGATGAGTGTATGCCTATAAATGAGCCAAAAGAACATTTCAAAATACTTGATCCTGCTTGTGGTTCAGGAATTTTTATAGTTTCAGCTTATAAGAGATTGATTGACTGGTGGAGAATTACTTATTATGAAAAAACGGGACAATGGATTATTCCGGGGAAATCACATCTTAACCAATTAAAGAAACTTTTGAAAGAAAGTATTTTTGGTATTGATATAGAAGGGGAAGCTGTTGATTTAGCAATATTCAGTCTTAGCCTTACCTTGTGTAATATATTAACGCCAAAAGTAATTTGGGAAAATTTGAGATTTGATGATTTAAGTAATAATATTGTAGAATCTGACTTTTTTGAATGGTATGCAAATGATAAAAAGGAAACTTTTGATTTGGTAATTGGAAATCCTCCTTTTATTGAATGGGGCTCAAAATTTCCAAAAAAAAATACACCAACAATTAATTGGGGAATACAAATACCTAACAATCAAAGCGCCTTGCTTTTTTCAGTACAAGGTATCACTTTGGTTAAAAAGACAGAAGGCATACTTTCCTTTGTCTTACCTTCAGGCCCGTTATTGTATAATAATTCTGATAAAGCTGTAGATTTTCGAAAATGGCTTTTTAGCAATTATAACATTCCGCAGATTATAGATTTTACATATCTAAGTAATGTATTATTTAAAAATAAAGGAAATGAAAAAAAAGTTGCTGTTTCAGCTTTCTTTATAGAAAATAAACCACCCGACGAAAAACCTATCTGTCATATTACAGTTAAGAAATTAAAATCTGCTCGGGAACGTCAATATTTTGAAATCGACCATTATGATTTTCATAAAGTAAGCAAATTTAATGCCCTAAATGATGTTTTCGTTTGGAAATCAAATTTATTAGGAGGAGGAAGATTAAATTCTTTTATTAGAACATTGAAAGAAATGCCAACATTAGGAGAATATTTAAAACAAAAAGAAGAAAACTATGGATGGCACTTTGGAGAAGGTTTTATAATTGGAAATAAGAAAAACAAAGATCTAGATCAAATAATTTTTAATAAATCATCCCTACCAACCAATAAATTCACTGAAAAAGAAGTTAAAAATTCAGATATCATTAATTCATTTAAACAAGAATTTTTTGAAGCTACTCGAAAAAAGGAAATTTATACCCCACCATTATTATTAATTAAAGAAAGTATAGGAAAAAACTCAATTCCTGTCTTTTTCTCAGAATCATATCTTACATTTAGAAATGAAATAATTGGTGTACATGCACCAGACAAAGATACAGATGAACTTATAAAACTCAAGAAAAGAATTCATAAAAATCAACTTTATAGGTTTTTCTTAATTTCAACTAGTGGACGGGCAGGTGTTACAAAATCTACATTTCCTATTTATAAACAAGATATAATGAATCTACCTTTCCCGAAAAATGAGAGTGAATTAGAATTAACTGAATTTGAAGAAATACTTTTAGAAGATACACTAACCTATAGTTTGGAATTCCTTGGTAAGGACACAAATATAAGATCTTTAAATATTGCATCAAAAAAAGAAATTATAAGTTTTAGTAATATTTTTTGTAAAGTATTGAATTTATTATTTCAAACAAAAACAAAAAGATACATTTTGGATAAAATATTCCAAACTGAATCTTTCATTTGTAGTTCATACCTATATGGAGAAAAGAGTGAGATTGAGCCAGAAATTAAGTCTGTTGAGCAATTAGAAAAAAATATTGCTCAGTTGATACATCAAAAAATGGGTACCAGTTATAGAATCAATAGGGTTGTTAAATTATATGATGGAGATTATATATATTTATTAAAACCAAAGGAACTAAGATATTGGCTAAAATCAGTAGCTTTAAGAGATGCTGATGAAACAATTGTTGATCTTTATAAAGCAGGGTATTAATATGTTAAATGATAATTATAATATTTCTGTTTTCAACAAACCAAACCCATCCTTTGAGAAAGGAACTATCAGCAAGAAGTTACTACTGTTTATTGAGGAAACCTTGTTCATTTTTCAAAAGGAGTTCAAAGGGAATCAAAATACTTCTGAGGAGAAATTAAGTGAACACCTTGCTAAAACATTTGATTATTACTCAAAACCATTACCATTTATTTTTCAGAAAGAAGTGATTCAAGAGCAATTAAAAGGTCATAATAAAAAGGTGGACATTGGTGTTTTTATGCACTATGCTGATAATGAACCCTTCTTTACTCTCGAAGCCAAAAGATTGCCAATTCCGCCTCCTAAATCCAGAGAGAAAGAATATGTTATTGGTATTGATAGTAATAAACCATCAGATGGTATTGAAAGATATAAATTAAATCTTCATGGTGTGAATCTTATTGAAAGTGCTTTAATTGCATATGTCCAAGCTGGAACTTTTAAAGACTGGCATATTAAAATAAATAAATGGATTGGCCAATTAATAAAAAAATCGAATAACTTAAAGTTAAGTTGGGTTACTGAAGATTTACTAATAAATACTTGTTATTTTGAGAAAAAGGAAATGTCAAAATTCATATCAAATAACAAAAAGGTCGATAATGGAAATATAAAGCTTTTTCATTATTTTATAAATTTGATGAGTTAACTGTGTTTATATAAATTTGTAATTTAGCTCAAAATAACCTGCAATATATAATTTCCTCTATCCTAAAACAAACCAAAAATCATTATTTACCAATGACATTAAAAAAACCTCCCACATCCGCAGGAGGTTTTCAATTATGAAAACTATCAGCACAGAACGACCTTATTTAACTTTGTTTGCCAAATCGGAACCACCTTTGAAACGACACTTTGCTACTTGTTTAGATATAACACTTGAAGCACCAAATACACTCTTCACATATTTCTTTATATCTCCTGCAATATGAACAAGGCCGGTTTCCGGATGATAAAGAACCTTATCTCTTCTTACACGTGCATTAAATAAATCAGAATATGCTTCAATAACTGCTGTGTTTTTACTTACCATATTAGCATGCAATGCAGTAAGTGTAGCTGTTTGTAATTCTGTTTCGTTTGGAGCATACAGCGGTTGAGATATTAAAAGCTGGATGAACATATAGAAATTATCTATACGTTTATCCATGCTGGTTTGAGAAACAGAGATATACTTATGTATCTCTTCGGTAGTTTTAGAAGGGTCTTTAGAAATGACAGAAGCATCCGGAATAGCTTTTGCCCTGCGACCCTGCAATTTTCTTACATATGTTAGTACATCAGTAATTGCCTGTTTAGGGGCACCTGAAGAAGCATAAGAATTGTAAGCTTTGGTAATAAGCTTACTAAATGGAGCAAACACAATCTCTCTGTCTGTAACGGCATTTATCCAGGGAGATAAAAGCTTTTCTACATCTTTAATGCCAGCAAGTGAAGCAGTGTAAATGCTGTCGAGATTGGTTATTGCAAGTAGAGGATTTGACGGATTGTAAATAGCACCAAAGCTTTTACATAGCGTGATTTCGTCTTCAAAATTAGCGACGTTCTTAGAGTGACCGGTTTCTAAATTAGAAACCTTCTTTTTTTTCGTATCAGAGGGGTTTGCCTTCTGCAAACCTTCCTCTTCAATCTTGTTAGTCATTGAGACAAGTTTTTTAAAAGTTAATAAATAAGAAAACTAAAAAAATAGTTACACAAAATTTGTGTTTTGATAAATTGAGCTCTAAATAAATCAATGAACTATTTTTATAAATTTAGTAAATTTATAATTGGAATCCAAATTTAATTTATTAACGGTATTGTAAATTAATTTAACGGTAAAAAAAATGGCAATTTTCGATTTTTTGATGATTTTTTTGCTTAAAATCTCTTTTTTTTTGAAAAAAACACAGCCAATTTTGCTTAAAAAAAGTTTTTTTTGAGCTTTGTTTTGAAAAAAAATAATTGATTTTTATGCTTATGTTATTGAATGTTGTGGTAAAGATAAATAATAATGCCGCCAAGGCTCAAACACACAAAGACACCACAAAGAAATAAATCTATCAAGCTATTATTTTTATTGAGTTGTGGTTGAATTTTTATCTGCAATATCTTAAAATAGAACTATTTTAATTACAGAAACACAAACAAAGAATATCCCCAAAGCAATAGTTCGGGAAATTGGTGTGTTATTCGCCACAGATTGCACAGATTCACGCAGATAGTTCTGTGATAATTAGCGAAATCTGTGGCAAACCAAAACAGCAACAAATTGCTCAGACAAGCTTCGATGCAAAAATCTGGAAATCGGTGTGCTATTCGCCACAGATTGCAAAGATTCACGCAGAACAATCTGTGATAATCTTCGAAACCTGTGGCAAATATTTCCAATTAAATTGTTTTACATAGTAGTTACCGCAAACCTATGTAAATATGTGAAGCGTATTCGCTTTTCTTTCTTTAATATTAGGAAATCCTATGTTGCTCTGTGGTTAAAAGAAAGAATTGTAAGGGTATGGTTATACGCAAATAAACAATTGCTTTAAATAATAAAACTAAGCTCTTTTTTTTATTATGAATGATGCATAAACAAACATCAACCATGCTTAACAATGTTCAGTATCGCTCTGATATTTAGTAAACGGATAAAGTTGGCATATATAAAACAAGCCGCAGTCATAATTACAAAGTTGATTATCCAGTTGTAATGCAGTTGTTTTGATGCAAGGTTTATTAAAACAACACCAATAACAAAGAAAAGGAGCATGGATAAAAACTTGTAATTAATTTTAAATTTAAAAATTCTTTGTACAATTATTATCTGTGCAACAGAAGTTAGAAACTGTGTTGTTAAACTGGCAATAGCAGAACCTGTGGCATAGAACCTGGGGATTAAAATAAAGTTCAAGCCTATGTTAAGCAACATACCGCAGGCAGCCATAATATTCAGGTATTTTAAATTGCCATTGGCGGTAAGCAAGGTTCCAAAAACATAAGAAGATGAAATGGGGATAAAACAAAACATCAGGAATCCGAAAATCTTTGCAGATTCGGTAATATGTTCTTTATACATCAAAGTCATAAGTTCTGTACTGTAGAAAAAACATCCTATTGAAATGACCACTGCACCGATAAAAAGAAAGGTAAATGCCAGCTTCACCAGATCTTCAATAGATTCTTTGTGTTTTAGCATTTTGGAAAACAATGGCAAAAGCAAAACAGCAAAGAGATATGCTATCATATTTGTTGCATCCAGCAAACGGTAAGCCGAAGCATAAATGCCCGATTGTATAGCACCATCCGGTAAAATTCTTTCCATCATCACAGTGTCGATGCGGTTGTAAAAGGTCATTAAAAGCACTAGTATTGCAAAAGGAAAGCTCTTTTTAATGATCATTATTGAAAAAGGGAAATTCCAGTTAAGTTTAAGAAACTTAGATTTTGCTTTACGGAAAACAATTATCAAAGTTATTAATGCAGTGGCGAGATATGCAAAGGTTTGAGAATAAACATACCATTTAACATTAAATTGTATAGGCAATCCTCCCCAAAGCAGAATACCACAAACCATTATCATGATGAGGCGGTCTAGCACAGAGATCATACTGTCTATTTTGAAAAGATGTAATCCTGAAAGATTTGACCGTAAATACAATACAAAAGAAATAAGAAACTGATTGAAAGCACAAACCAGAAGAAGCATGATGTGATCGAAAGAATACCTGATAACAAATGCACATACCAGGGTAATTACCAGGTAAACAACTGCAAGTAAAAGTTTAAGAACAATAATGCTCGAAAGATGTTTGCGCAATAAGTGATTATTCTGGGCAATATTTTTATTGTTGAAATTGGTGATACCAAAGTCGAGCAATATATTTAAAAGAAAAGAAAAATTGAAAATAGCATAATAGAACCCATATTCTTCAGCACCCAAAACATTTTGCACAGAACGGTCGATACCAAGTATCCAAAATGGTTTGATCAGCAGATTAAGAAAAATAATTAATGCAATATTTTTAATGAATTTCTTGAGCATTCTATATATTTAATGCAACAAAATATAATTATTGTCGGCAAAAATACGAAAGCTTTTTATTAATTAAGTTCAATTTTTGACTTTTATGCTTTAATTTATATTTAATGGTTTATTTTTGTGAAAATTATTTTTCAGAAATGGCTTTGGTAGTTATAAAATAAAAAAATATGATAAAGCTTAAAATCACTTTATTCCTTTTAATAATTACATCGCTATTAGCCCATTCGCAAAACTTCACCCTTTTTGATGTTGATGCCAGCCAATTTCCAATATTTAAAGCTAAGTTTATTGCAATAGATAAATATGCCAATCAGGTAATTGATATTAAAGCTGAAGAAGTTACAATTCTGGAAGGAAATAATGCAGTAGAAGTTATCAGTGTTACCAATCCGCAAATAACACCACCAGCTCCACTTTCGGTAGTTATAGCAATTGATATTTCCTCATCAATGAGTGGCTACTATCTCGATTATGCCAAAAAAATAGCAGCAAATCTAATTGATATGCTTTCGCTCGAAATATCTGAATGTGCAATTGTTAGTTTCGATGACAAAAGTTACCTGAATTGCGATTTTACGAAGAATCCAGACAAACTAATAAGCAGTATTAATGGCATGAATGTAAAGGGAGGAACCAGCTTTGATGCTGCACTTGTTGGAACGCCATCAGGTGCTTTTAAAATAACCCAAAACGCTGCAAATAGGAAAATAGTTATTATTATAACTGATGGTCAATCGAATGGAAACGAAAAAGAAATATTTGATCAGGCAATGGATAATAATATAAGTCTTTTTAGCATTGGAATTGGAAACTCTCTGCCAGATGTATTAAGAAATGTGCCATCTAAGACCGGAGGTGCTTTTTTCGAGAAAGTCAGAACCGATGCAGACATTGCTAATGCCTGCACTTCAATAATGATGGGTGCTCAGAAATTAAAATATTCTGAAATAGTTTGGAAAAGCAATGACAATTGTACTCAATTCCGCACAATAAATCTAAAGACTAGACAATTTTCAACTACAGCAGAAGTCGTTGCTTCGGAACTAAAATTAATTAACTTTACTGTTAACCCTACTTCTCTTGCATTTGATAAAGTGAAAAAGAATGAAAGCAAGGAACTTGTATTAACACTAAAAGCACCGAACAAGGCAATTGAAATTAATGAGATTACGATAAATAGTTCGGATTTTAAAATAAAAGAAAGCCTTAAATTTCCTATGACACTGGAATCTAAAGCAGAAAAAAAGCTCACCGTGATCTATACTGCAAAAGATACTTCCAGAAGATTTGCACAGCTAACAATTAAAACAACTTTGTGTAAAGACAAAACTGTATCATTGATATGTGGTTTCCCGGAAAATAAAAGCAAAACAAATTTATTTGTGAAATCACCCAATGGTATGGAAGTATTTGTTGCCGGAACCGACACTATTATAACATGGGCAGGCATAAGCACATCAACTCCAATATCTTTGGAATATTCTGCCGATAATGGGAAAATATGGAATCAGATCGACAACTCTAAAGGATTAATTTATAAATGGAATGTACCAAATATTGTAAGCAATAAATATCTTGTTAGGGCTAAAACATTGTTAAACAATGGGGGAATAAAACTGTTTAATTATAGTTCAATAAATGCCACAGTAAATAGCATTGCAATATGTTCTAATGACAATACATTGGTTGCAGGAGGAAATGATATTTATTTTTACAATGCCAAAACGGGTGCTTTTTTGTTTTTATTAAAGTCTTACAAAGGGCAAGTGTTAAGTGTGGACTTCAGTAATGATGGAAAAAGAATAGCAGCATCAACAGCATCTGAATCTGGAATAAGAATTTATGAAGTATCAAGTGGGGTATGCCTTGTTTCTATTTTAAAAGAACACTTTATGGATGTAAATTGTGTTCGTTTCAATCCTAAATCTGATAAAATTGTAACAGCAAGCAACGATAAAACAGCAAGAATATGGAATGCAACAACAGGAAAGCTAATTCATAAATTAACAGGACATACAAATATTGTAAAAAGCGCATATTTTAGTCCTGATGGTAACAAAATTGTAACAGCAAGTTTTGATAATACAATAAAAGTATGGAATGCCAATGCAGGAACTATACTTTATACTATTACAGAAAAGAAATGCAAATTCAATGAAGCAAACTTTAGTCCTGATGGTTTGCAAATTGTTTCTGCATGCTCTGACAGTGTTGCAAGAGTTTGGGATGTAGCAACCGGAACATTACTTTTGATATTAAAAGGGCATACTGATGAAGTTAAAAGTTCCATATATACAAAAGATGGCAGCAAAATAATAACTGTAAGCAATGACAATACAATGAAATTATGGGATGCATCTACAGGAGCTTTGCTCTATACAATAGATGCCCACTATCAGGCAATAAGCAGTGTATGTATCAGCAATGATGGAAGCAAAATCTACACTGCCTCTTCAGATCATTCAATAAAAATATGGTCTATTACAACCGATAAAATTGTTGATGAGGATTGTTCTGATAATGTGTTTTCTGTAATATCACCTAAGCCAAAAGCTAAAGATGTAGTATTTAATAATCAACTGGTAGGAACAGAAACAGATAAAACCGTTTCAGATTTCATCACAAATCCAAATAAATTCAAAATAAAGATCAACAAGATTGAGATAATTGGTAAGAATGCAGCAGATTACCGTATTCTTAGTAATTTACCACCCTACGAAATTGAACCTTTGGGAAAGAAAAGCGTAGAATTTAGTTTTACTCCACAAGACGAAGGCAGCAGAAATGCAACAATACTAATATATACACCCACCGATACATTAAAACAAAAGATAACTGGAACCGGAATTACCAAACAAATTGAAATCTTATCCGCAGATATTGATTTTGGAAAAGTATTATTAAACAAAATAATTGATACAACAGCTGTTCTATTAATTAATTCTGGTAATTCAGCTGTTAGTATTTCTAAAATTGAAAACGCAGGACCAGATTCAAAACAATTTATATTGCTCGATGGCAACAATCCATTTACACTTAATCCGGGTGAAAAAAAATCCTTAAAGATTCGTTTTGCCCCTGTTAGTCGTGGCAAAACAAATGGCAGTATTAATTTTTATATTAAGGATGCCAGTGGTTATTCTTCTGTAAATTTATTAGGTGAAGGCGATGCTCCCAAAACACTAACTTTATTTGGGAAAATATATGACAGTAAAACCAAATTACCACTCACCGCAAGTGTAGTTTGTTACGATATTCTTTCGAATCGCGAAATGAAAAAAGTAAAAACAGATGCAGCAGGAAACTATAGCTTTACAATTAATGTTGACAGAAATTACAGCCTGATCGTACAGAAGGACAGTTTTCTTACTGCTTCCGAAAATATTGATTTATCGGCTGTTATTATTAATGACAAGATAGAAAAAGATGTTTATTTATCTAAAATAGAAGTAGGCTCTTTGGTGAGACTGAACAATATCTTTTTTGACTTTGCAAAAGCAACATTACACACCGAATCATATCCTGACCTTGACAGAATTGTGAAATTGCTTAAAGATTATCCTAATATTTCCGTTGAAATTGACGGTCATACCGATTTTGTGGGAAGCGATGCTGACAATATTATACTATCGAAGAGCAGGGCAAAAAGTTGTCAGGATTATATTGTTTCTAAAGGGATAAATATGGAGAGACTCACATATAAAGGGTTTGGAGAATCGAAACCTGTTGCTGACAATAAAACAGAAGAAGGAAGAAAACTAAACAGAAGAGTAGAATTTATCATTATTAAAAAATAAATATTTAAATCATTTATGAATACAATTATTAGTGGAATACAACAATTGGGTATTGGGGTTTCTAATGTAGAAGAAGCATGGAATTGGTATATCAAATATTTTGGAATGGATATTCTTATTTTTGACGATCACAATACAGCCGAGTTTATGCTACCTCATACCGCTGGCAAACCAAGAGAAAAACATGCAGTATTAGCCATCAATATGCAAGGTGGTGGTGGATTTGAAATTTGGCAACACTTAGGCAAAACACCTGAAAAAGCTAAATTTGATATATTACTTGGCGACCTGGGAATTAATGTTGCAAAGATGAAATGTGCAGATGTGAAAAAAGCATATGAGTTCTTTAAATCGAACAATTTAAACGTATTGGGAGAAGTAACAAAAGCTCCTTCCGGTAAAGAACATTTCTTTGTAAAAGACCCTTACGATAACATTTTCGAGTTTGTTGAAGAAAGCAATTGCTTTAAAAAAGAAAAATCTTTTAATGGAGGTGTGTTTGGTTGTATTATTGGGGTTTCTGATATAAATAATGCCCGTAAGGTTTATAGCGATATACTAGGGTATGATGAAGTAGTTTATGAAAAGTCAGGTAACTTCGATGATTTAACGTTATTACCCGGTGGAAAAAACCAGTTTAAAAGAGTTTTACTTAAACACGCTCAACCACGCAAAGGCGGATTTAGTCGTTTACTCGGACCAAGTGAAATAGAACTGGTTCAGGTGCTCGATCGCACTCCTCAATATATTTACAAAGACAGAATCTGGGGTGATCTGGGATATATTCATTTATGTTTTGATATATATGGAATGGCAATATTGCGTGAAGAATGCAAAGAAAAAGGATTTGCTTTTACAGTTGACAGCAGCAACAATTTCGAAATGGGAGATGCAGCCGGTCATTTTAGTTATATTGCCGATCCTGATGGCACTTTAATTGAATTTGTGGAAACCCATAAAGTTCCGGTACTAAAGAAAATCGGTTGGTATTTGAATATAAAAAACCGTAATCACGAAAAATCACTACCCGATTGGATGTTGAGAACACTATCGTTTAATAGAAAGAAGGGGGTGTAAATTTTTTACAGTCTCGTAAAGGGCGAAATATCCTGCGATGCAAAATCTTTATTCAGAAATTTAAAGTAACCTGCAATCGCAATCATTGCAGCGTTGTCGGTACAATAGGCGAATTTAGGAATAAAGGTTTTCCAGCCATATTGTTTTTCTCCATCAATTATAGCTTGTCTTAATGCAGAGTTGGCTGATACACCACCGGCAATTGCAATTTGTTTTATTCCTGTTTGCTTGGATGCTTTAATTAATTTATCCATCAACACGCTAACAATGGTTTTTTGAATTGAAGCACACAGATCATTTTGGTTTTCTTCGATAAAAGAGGGATTTGTCTTCAAATTGTCTCTCAAAAAGTAGAGAAAAGAGGTTTTAAGTCCACTAAAACTATAATTTAATTCTGGAATATTCGGTCGGGAAAAAGAAAAAGCATCTGGATTACCAAGTTTTGCATATTTATCTATCAAAGGACCTCCCGGATAGGGAAGCCCCATAATTTTTGCTGCTTTATCAAAAGCTTCTCCAGAGGCATCATCAATTGTTTGACCAATAATTTCCATTTTAAAATAATCATCTACCCGAACAATTTGTGTGTGCCCACCAGAAACTAAAAGACACAAAAAAGGGAAAGTTGGAAATTCTTTTTTAGCATCATCATCCTGAATAAAATGAGCTAAAATATGTGCCTGTATGTGGTTTACTTCAATTATAGGAATATTAAGTCCCAATGCAAAAGATTTAGAAAATGAGGTACCAACAAGCAAAGAACCAAGCAAACCAGGTCCATTTGTAAAAGCAACTGCTTGTATTTGTTTTTTGTTTATTTTTGCATGAAATAAAGCACGTTCAACAACTGGTATAATATTTTGCTGGTGAGCCCGTGAAGCTAACTCTGGAACCACTCCTCCGAAATTCTGATGAACTTCCTGGTTAGCAATTATGTTGGCAAGAATTTTGTTATCTTCCAAAACGGCTGCTGAGGTGTCGTCGCAAGAAGATTCAATTCCCAAAATATAAATACCCATTGCTTATTGAAGATTTAATTTAAATAATAAATGCCAAAAGTATTAAAAAATTAGTAAACATATTGCTATATCTTTTACTGGCAATTTTTTTAATTCCTGGTATACTATTTACTTTGCTCAACAGCAATGTAATTCAAACATTTCTTGCACAAAAAGCAGCAGCATATCTCTCCAAAGAACTCAAAACGGAAATTACTATTAAAAAACTTAATATATCTCCTTTTTTAGATATTACTGCCGAAGAAGTATCTATTAGTGACAAACACAACAAGAAATTATTTTATACAAAGTCTGTTTTATTGGACTTTGATGACATCTCTTTTAAAAACCACCATATTGGCTTTGAAAAGGCAATTATCGACAATCCGTATATTGCACTTATAAAATATAAAAATGAAGAGGATTTTAATTATCAATTTATATCTGATTATTTTGCATCAAATGATACTGTAAAATCGGGGAAAAAGAGTATTTGGGAATATAATATTACTGGATTTAAACTTATTAATGCCCACCTTATATATAAACTGGAATCTAAAACACCTATTGAATATGGTATAGATTTTAATAATATTGATTTATCAGACCTAAATGCAGATATAAATAAAATTAACATTAATAAAGATACTATAAATGTTGATATTGCACATTTATCACTTAATGAAAAAAGCGGATTTAAAGTAATTTCATTACAAACTTTACTTACGATTACACCACAATCATTCTCTTTCAAAAATTTAGCAATAAAAACACCTGACTCGGAGCTTAATTTAAATATGGGTTTTAATTATAAGAACTTCAATAAAGATTTTAAAGATATTGAAAACAAGGTTGATATGTTTTATTTGATTGCACAATCAAGGTTAAATATAAAAGATCTTTCTTATTTTGTTCACGATTTTAAGGGAATGAACTACCCTATTGAGTTATCAGCAGATATAAAAGGCAAAATAAATAATTTAAAAGGAAAGAATATTATCCTCAGATCTGGTAAACATACCTATTTTAAAGGCGGATTAACATTAACAGGTTTGCCAAATATTAATGAGACTTTTGTTAATGCTGATATTCAGGAATTATATACCTGCAAAAACGATTTAGAATCAATTAGATTACCAGATAATTCAGAAAGTAAATATATAAGAATTCCAAATGAATTGACAAAGCTTGGCAATATAAGATACAAGGGAAAATTTACCGGTTTCTTTAATGATTTTGTTTCATATGGAAATATATATACTGATATTGGGATGATTTCTACAGATCTTAGTTTGAAAACCAATCCCGATACAAAGGTTATATCATATAAAGGCAAAATAGGTTCAGAAGATTTTGATATTGGAAAACTGGTATCTCAGGAAGATATAATAGGAAAAGTCAGCCTTCAGGCAACTGTTGCAGGAAGTGGATTCGATTTCAATACAGCAAACCTGACTATTGATGGAATAATAAAATCGATTGATTTAAATAATTATAATTACCAAAATATTAATATTAAAGGAAAATTTGGTAATAAAACTTTTAATGGAGATATTGATATAGATGATAAAAACATTGGACTGGTATTTAATGGAATAATTGATTTAAGTGCTGATATTCCTCAGTTTCGTTTAACATCTGAAATCAGAAATGCCAACTTTACAAAACTAAATATTTTAAAAAACGACACGATAACTGATTTTTCAACTTCAATTGCAGTAAACTTTCGGGGAAATAATGCTGATAATTTTTATGGGAATATAGAAATTAATAATACTTCTTTTTATAAAAGTAAGCAAAAATATTCTTTTGGCTATCTGAATCTCACGAATTTTATTGATGCAAAAGGAGTAAAAATTAACAAAGTTGATGCAAACTTTATGGAAGGTGAAATTAAAGGTATTAAGTCTTTCAGTGGTTTGCAAAACACCTTTCTTGCTTTTTTAAATGTTTATTTACCTTCCTTCAAATTTAAAACAAATAATTACTTGAAGGATACAATAAATCAAAGTATTACTTTTTCTTTTTCTTTTAAAAACTCAGATAGTATATTAAACATAATTGTACCAACTTTAAAAATTGCAGATAATACGAAATTTTCTGGTGTTTTTAACTCTGAAACCAATCATTTAACAATTCAAGGAAGTTCTCCATTTATTGAATACCAGAAAATAAGATTTCAAAATTGGTATATAAATGGTTTATCCGACAAACAAAACTTTTTACTTAACACTAGTTGTGAAAAGCTTATTTTAACAGATACTATTTATGTAGATAATTTTAAAGTTTTTACCAAAACTCATCTTGACAGTATAGATTATAGTATTAAGTGGGAAAACACCAATCAAATCATTAACAATTCTGCTGATATTTCTGGATTATGCAATTTAGCTTTATTTCCTTCAATAGAAGTAAGATTTAATAAGTCAAATATAGTACTAAGAGATACATTGTTAACTATCTATGAAGGAAACAAAATAATTTTAGATTCTTCCTCTATTAAAGTAAGCAATTTTGTAATTGGAAACAAATCTCAGCAGATTAGTATTGATGGTACTATTTCAGATGTTGCTACTGATAATATGAATATTGCGTTTAAGAATTTTAATCTTTCTAATCTCGATGTATTTACTATCAGACAACAAATTGATTTTGACGGAACACTAAATGGCAAAGTTTCATTGTTAGATTTAAATTATTCTCCAAATATCCAGGCTGATATTAATATAAAAAGCTTTGCTTTTAATCACGAATTTATTGGTGATGCCGAAATAAGCAGTTCTTGGGATAATTTTCAGAAAGCATTATTGGTGAATGCAGAAGTTGGCTATACCGAAAATAATATAATTACAAAACCTATTGATGTAAAAGGGAAATATTTCCCGAATAGTAAAAACAACAATCTTGATTTTACAATTAAAGTTGCAAAGTTCAAGCTTGATCCTCTTGGAAAGTTTTTGTCTAGTTTTGCCTCTGAAATTACAGGATATGCATCAGGAACCATAGAACTTAAAGGAAGTAGTGCACAGCCAGAACTTTCCGGTACAATAAGTTTCGAACCAGCTCAATTAAAAATTGATTATCTCAATACTATTTATCATTTCTCTAATGATCTTACCTTTGATAAAAATTCCATAAGCTTTGAAGATGTGGTGCTTTATGATGAAAAAGGTAAAACAGCCAAGCTAAATGGTAAAATATTTCATAATAACTTTAAAGATTGGGCATTATCTTTATCTATACTCTCAAAAAACTTCTATTGTCTCAATACAAATATACTACAAAACAGCTCATTTTATGGCAGGGCTTATATTACTGGTCTTACAAAAATATATGGATCTACAGAAAATATAAATATAGATGTAGTTGCTAAAACAGAAAAGGGTACTCAACTTTTTATTCCTATTTCAAATAGTTCAGAAATATCCAATTATCCATTCATCAGCTTTGTCAATAATAGCATAACCAATCCTGAAAAAAACGATGAAGTTGATTTATCCGGACTTAAATTGAATTTCGATTTAGAAGTTACTCCAGACGCAGAAGTTCAGATAATATTTGACTCTAAAAGTGGAGATATTATTAAGGCAACTGGAGCTGGGAATATTAAACTAGAAATAACAACCTTGGGCGATTTTAATATGTATGGAGAATATCTTATAGAAAAAGGAGATTATTTATTTACAGTTAAAAATATTTTTACAAAACATTTCGATATTGTAAAAGGAGGAACTATAAAATGGAATGGAGACCCCTTTAATGCAACCATTGATATAAGTCCGGTTTACAAATTGAGGACATCCTTGTATGATTTATATACCAAATCAAATCCTAACATTCAAGACCCTGATACTTCAAAAAAACGAGTTCCTGTTGAGTGCATTATTAATATGACAGATAATTTATTTAATCCCACAATTGCTTTTGATATAGATTTCCCTAGTTTGAATGATAATTCAAAGCAAGAATACAAAGCTGTTGTAAAACCAGAGATAAACAACCAGTTTTTATCATTATTGTTAATGAATAAATTTATTTCCCCTAGTCAGGAAAATACAGGTGGTGGTAATACTAATGTACTTGGCTCAACAACAAGCGAATTATTATCTAACCAGCTTAGTAATTGGCTTTCGCAAATTAGCAATGATTTTGATTTAGGAGTAAATTACAGAGCTGGAAATGAAATGAATAAGGACGAGGTAGATGTTGCTCTTTCAACACAATTATTTAATGAACGACTTATTATTGATGGAGTTGTTGGGACAGGTAGTGGAAACACCCAAAGCTCAAGTAGTATTGTTGGCGATGTTAACATTGAATATAAATTGGCAAACGATGGTCGATTTAGAGTTAAAGCATTTAACAAATCGAATGAAATTGACATATTAACACCTAACTCTCCCTATACTCAAGGAGTAGGTATATTCTATCGTAAAGAATTTGACAATTTGAAAGGTTTATTTAAGCGAAAAAAACAAAAAAAACAATCATAAAAAAAGTCCTTTGGACTCAAAGGACTTTTACATAAGAATATAATTCTAATATCTTTTGAAACTTGGTTTTTCACCAAAATTTCTATTGCCACCGCTTCTTGTTTCAGTTTTTGGTTTTGCAATAGATACAGAAATAACTTTACCATCATATTCTGCTTGGTTTAATTCTTCAATAGCTTTTTTAGATTCTTCATCATCGCTCATTTCAACAAAACCAAAACCTCTTGATTTTCCTGAATATTTATCGGTGATAACTTTTGCAGAAGTAACATTACCATACTCTACAAATAACTGTTTTAAGTCCTCATCATTGACTCTAAAACTCAAATTTGAAATAAAAATGTTCATAAATAATATATAAATTAATGAATAAAAAACATTTGAGTTTTAAGCCGGAAAGAAAGAATATAGATTTATTGCCAGAAAAAGGAAGGTAAAAAAACTATGTGATTCAAAAATTCAAAAATACTTATTGCTCAAAAAATTGAGCAGCAAAGGTAATTAAAATTATGCAATTAAAAACATATTTTTGCTATAAACTAAAAACACAAAAACAGAAGCTCTTGACTCAGTTGTTTAAAACGTTTAAAATAATTTTACTTATTTCTTCTGCATTGAAATAAACCATAAAGTGAGAACCATCATCAATACATATTGGATTATTAATGTTTTTAAAAAATATAGTATGATCGTTATTGCCATGTATATGAACAATATCCGAACGATAGGTATGGTTGTTCCATTTGGCAATACAATCTATGGAGCGTACCATAAAATGTGGGTCTTTATTGTTGATCATACTTACAAATAACTTTTTATCTTTTTTACATACAGGTTCAAAAATTGGTTGGGCAATATGTGCCATTGCTTTTATAAGCTTTCCACCAAATAGTTTGTAAAGAGGCAAAACTTTTAATAGTTTATATCTGAAAGGATACTCTTCTATGGTTTTTGCACTTGAAATAATTATAATTTTTCTCGGATGGATAAATTTTCCCATTTCAACAGCAACCATCCCACCAAACGACATTCCTACAATTGAAAATGGATTTAAAGTATCTATTTGCGCTGCCATTCTTTTTGCATATTCTGGTAATCGTTCATTTCTGTGGGGAACTAAAAAATGAAGAATCAATGTGTCATAATTATCGAGTTTCAAATTTTTATAAACACGGTAATCAGATCCCTGCCCTGGTAGCAAGTAAATTACTTCCTTATTTTTGGGTTTTTTATAGTATCCTGAGAATAGGAGTTAGTATGAATTATTATGGTAATAACTAATGAAACAATTAACAGATAGAAGTATTTCATCGAATAAAATTCTTGTTAATTTTAAATATACTGAAAATGATTAACAAAATACCTTCTCATTCCTAATTTTAGATCATTTTTTGTGGATCTACCCATTCTGTAAATTGTTCATAGGTTACCAGACCTAAATCAATAGCAGCCTGCCTAAGTGTTTTTCCTTCATTATGAGCTTTTTTTGCTATTAAAGCTGAATTTTCATAACCTATATGAGGATTCAGAGCTGTAACAAGCATTAAAGAGTTTTCTAGATTCTTGCTTATAGCTTTAAAATTTGGATCAATACCTACTGCACAATTATCATTAAAAGAAGTACATGCATCACCAATCAAACGAGCAGACATTAAAAGATTGTATATCATTACTGGCTTAAATACATTTAATTGAAAATGTCCATGCATCCCGCCAACTGAAATTGCTGAATCATTTCCAATAACTTGAGCTGCAACCATTGTCATAGCTTCGCATTGCGTTGGATTTACTTTGCCCGGCATTATTGATGAACCTGGTTCGTTTGCTGGCAATATAATTTCTCCAATACCACAGCGAGGTCCCGATGCCATAAGACGAATATTATTTGCAATATGCATCATGCTGATAGCAACAGTTTTTAATGCACCAGAAGTTTCAATCATAGCATCATGTGCTGATAATGATTCAAATTTATTTGGAGCAGTAATAAAAGGATAAGCTGTAAGTTCGGCTATTTTAATTGCAACTTTTTCTGCATATCCTTTAGGTGCATTTATACCTGTTCCCACAGCTGTTCCCCCCAAAGCTAATTCAGATAAATGCTTTAAAGTGTTTTTAATAGCCACAATACCATGTTCAAGTTGAGAAGCATAACCCGAAAATTCCTGACCCAATGTCAATGGAGTTGCATCCATCAAATGAGTACGACCAATCTTTACAATATTTCTATAATCTTCTGCTTTCTTTGAAAGGGTATTTTTTAGTTTTTCAATACCTGGCAAAGTCGTTTCAACAATCATTTTATAGGCTGCAATATGCATAGCCGTTGGAAAAGTGTCATTTGAAGATTGTGCTTTGTTAACATCATCATTTGGATGTACAAATGTTTTACCTTCCCCTAGTTTTCCTCCGTTCAAAACTTCAGCCCTATTGGCAATTACTTCATTTAGATTCATATTGCTTTGTGTACCGGAACCAGTTTGCCAAACTACTAAAGGAAAATGTTCTTCAAGTTTTCCTTCAAGTATTTCATCGCAGACCTTAGCAATTAAATCCATCTTCTCTTTAGACAATATTCCCAAATCGCAATTAACCAATGCAGCTGCTTTTTTTAAAATTGCAAAAGCATTGATAATTTCAAGTGGCATAAGCTGACCACCTATTTTGAAGTTTTCCTTTGAACGTTGGGTTTGAGCTCCCCAATATTTATCTGCAGGAACTTCTATGCTTCCCATTGTGTCCTTTTCTGTTCTGGTTTCCATAAATAGTATTTTAAATTTTAGAATCTATGTTTTATTTAAGAAATTCATTAAGTTTTTCAGGTGGACGACAAACTATTGCTTTGTGCTTGCTTTCAACAATCGGCCTTTCAATTAAAATAGGAAATTCCTGTATTATTTTTAACCATTCCTCATCTGTAAAATTTTTGGATTTAAACCTTTCTTTGAAAACGACTTCGGTTTTTCTAATAATATCAATAGGTTTTGCATTTAACTTATTTAATAGTTTTTTTATTTCATCAATTGTAGGTATTGTTTTCAAATATTCAATTATAGTTAATTCTTCTCCTTTGTTCTTTAACATTTCGAGTACTAAACGACTTGTTTTACAACGGGGATTATGATAAATAGTAGTCATAGTTTATTTTTTAGAAATATCTTGAAACAATAAAGCATAAAGTTAAAACACCAATAATTGCAATAAGTGTTTGTACTGTTTTTTTATCTTTATCAACTAAATAATACGAATAAACAGGGTTTAAATTTACAATCTTTATTCCATCAGTATTTATATTATAAGAAAACGTGAGTTGAACAACAGTAGATATGTTTTTATTATTTTTCTTTCCTGGATTCCATTGGGGCATATTAGTAAAACAATTTTGCATAGCTGGAACGATGCCATCAACTATAGCTCCTTTATGATTAAATTCAACAATAGAACCCGCTCCATTTAATGTGAGCGTTATTACTGCATCGTATAATGTATTATTTTTCATGATAGTAGATTTATCAGCATACACCACATTTTTTTCGATGTAAGGTATAATTGCAGCATAACCATCTGGAAAACTGGGTGGTATATAAGCAACAGTATCGTATTTACTGGTTTTATTGTGCGAATAATATTGAGAAAAAACAGTAAAAGGCAAAATGATCAATGCACTTAATAAAACAATCCAAAGATTCTTCATATTTATAAGTATAATTTATTTTGTACCAAATTCCATTAAAAATGCTTTAATAAATTCATCCAAATCACCATCCATTACCAATTGAACATTAGAGGTTTCAATTCCGGTTCTCACATCTTTAACCAACTTATATGGATGCATCACATAGTTTCGTATCTGAGATCCCCATTCAATTTTCTTTTTTGAACCTTCAATTTCTGCAATGGCTTCTTTCTTTTTTCGAAGTTCTATATCATATAATTGTGATCTTAGCATCTGCATGGCTTTTTCTCTATTCTGTCCCTGCGACCTTGTTTCCTGACATTCGATTACTATTCCTGTTGGAGCATGTCTTATTCGAACTGCTGTTTCTACTTTGTTTACATTTTGTCCACCAGGGCCACTTGAACGAAAAGTATCCCAGGATATATCTGAAGGATTAATATCAATAGTAATATTCTCATCAATAACAGGATAAGCATAAACTGAAGCAAATGAAGTATGTCGTTTATTAGCTGAATCAAATGGAGATAAGCGCACCAAACGATGCACACCACTTTCTCCTTTTAAATAACCATAAGCAAATTCCCCTTCAAGTTCTATTGATGCCGATTTTATTCCTGCAACATCTCCTTCTTGCCTGTCAAGAACATTTACTTTATAATTATTGCGTTCGGCATATCTTATATACATTCGAAGCAACATTTCTGCCCAATCACAACTCTCAGTTCCACCTGCTCCGGAATTAACAGTTAATATAGCAGAAAGCTTGTCTTCTTCGCTTCCTAGCATATTCTTAAATTCAAGGTCCTCAATTTGTTTTAGAGTTAACTGATATTGTTTATCCATATCAGTTTCTAACCCCTCTCCTGATAAAAAAAACTCAAACAATACTTTTAAATCTTCATAAGCAGATTCAATTTTAGTATAAGCATCTGTCCAACGTTTTTTTTCGTTGATTTTTTTTAGGATTTGTTCTGCTTTTTTGGGGTCATTCCAAAAGTCTGCCTGGACAGTTGCTTTTTGTTCTTCTGCTATTTCTTCAATCTTTTTATCGATGTCAAAGAAACCTCCTTAGGGCTTCTGTCCTGCTTTTAAGCTCTTTAATATTTTCTGGTATTATCATAATAATTATTTATTTTTTTTCTTCAATCATTACTTTGGTTCCGTTTTTATATTCAATTACCTTCAAAATTTTCCCATAACTGTCTCTAACTGTCCATTTACCTTCTTTTCCTCCATTTTTATACATCCCTTCTAATGCTTTTGTTTGATTGCTATTATATTGTGCCCAATAACCATTTAATATTCCATTTTTAAATTGAGCATCCTGATATTTTATAGCATATGAATCATAAAATGACCAGTTACCACTTTTTTTGTTTTCAATATATCCTCCGGTTTCTTTGATGTTACCGTTTTCATAATAAGATGTCCAAATTCCATTAAGATTACCATCATTATAATTGCTCACATAACATTGATTTCCGTTTGGATACCAATATTGCGAAATCCCATGTTTAATGTCATTTTTATAAGATGTTGTATATTTTGTTTTTCCGGTTTCATAATTACCTTTCCAAAAACCATCCATTTTGCCTTTGTTAAAAGTACCAACATCCTTTACAATTCCTGTTTCATACCAACTTATCCATTTTCCTTGTTCTAAATCATTTTCAAAATTACCTTCATGGTCTTTTTTCCCACTCTGGTACCAAGTTGTCCATAAACCGTTTTTTTTGTTTTCTTTGTAAATACCTTCTTTCCATTTTTCACCAGTTTCATACCAATACGTCCAAACACCTTCTTGTTTGGCTTTAACAAAATTTCCCTTACTTCCAATTTTTCCGTTTGGATGATAAAATATCCATGTACTATCTTGTAGTCCATCTATTGACTTGCCTTCCATTTCAAGTTTTCCATTGTCTCTCCACCAATGATTATAACCTTGTAACAAGTTGTTTTGATATAATCCCTCAAAAGCTTTTACCCCATTCTCGTGCCATTGATAATTCATGCCTTCGAGCTTGTCATTTTTAAATAGAGCTTCTTCCTTCAACTTTCCACTTTCGTACCAGGAATTCCATTTACCATCTTTCATCCTGTTAACAATATTGCCTTCATTAGATTTTTGACCATTTTTGTGCCAACTTATACTTAAGCCATTGTCATAATTAATTTCTTGTTTTTTGCTGCCATTATCATACCAATAAGTCCATAACCCAACCTTTAAACTATCCTTATATTCTCCCTTCGATAATAGTTGACCATTTTCATGCCATTGTTGCCATATACCATTTTCTTTTCCATTTTTTAGAAAGCCTTGTTTTTCCTTTGGTCCTTTGTTATACCAACTAATAAATAAACTATCTATATATACCTCTTTCCATTTTTTTCCATCTTTATACCAATAAGTCCATTTGCCTTTCATTGCATCATTCTTGTATTCACCTTCTGTATATTTTGCCCCATTGTTATACCAATAAGTAAATTTTCCTTCTTTCTTGTTGTTTTTATAATAACCTTCACTTTTTTTAGTTTTCAAATTCCAATATTCAGTCCTAATTTGACTAAATGCACCATTAAATAATAAAAAAGTTAATAGTATTAAAATGATTTTTTTCATGTGTATATCTTTTATTTTTTTCTTTCAATAGTATATGTTACTAATTCTTTTAATGATTTTTTTATAGGAGAATCGGAAAACTCTTCTAACAATTCAAATGCTTTTGATTGATATTCTTGCATTTTTCGAATGGCATATTCAATTCCCCCACTTTTATTAACAGCTTCGATCACCTGTGCAACTTTAAGGGTATCGTTATTATGGTTTTTAACAATATTAATTATTTTTCTTTTTTCGAAATAGGTTTGATTGTTTAACATATATATCAATGGCAAAGTCATCTTTTGTTCTTTTATATCAATACCAAATGGTTTGCCTGTTTTATTATTGTTTTGGTAATCAAACAAATCGTCTTTAATCTGAAAAGCTATACCAACCATTTCTCCAAAATTGTGCATCAACTTTATATGTTTATCATCAGCTCCAGCAGAAGAAGCACCACAAGCACAACAGGATGCAAAAAGAGAAGCTGTTTTTTTGCGAATTATTTCAAAATAGATATCTTCTTTAATATCTAAATTTCGAGCCTTCTTTATTTGCAATAATTCTCCCTCGCTCATTTCACGTACAGCTTCAGATACTATCTTCAATAATTCAAAATCATTGTTATCTAAGGTTAATAAAAGTCCTTTTGTTAAAATGTAATCTCCCACTAAAACTGCAATCTTATTTTTCCAGAGAGCATTAACAGAGAGGAAACCCCTTCTTTCATTTGAATCGTCAACCACATCGTCGTGAACCAATGTTGCTGTATGCATTAATTCTATCAGAGAAGCTGCCCTATATGACGATTCCTTTATTTCTCCAAAAAGTGCTGCCGAAAGAAAAACAAACATTGGCCTGATTTGTTTACCCTTTCTTTTCAATATATATGCAGTAATTTTATCCAACAGCGGAGCAGAACTTTTTAAGGACGCTTTGAATTTAATTTCAAATTCATCCATTTGCTTGCTGATAGGCGCCTTTATCTCATTCAACGACATCATAACCAATAAATAATGCCAAAGTTATATAAAATTATTGTTCTGCAATGATTTTCTTTTTCTCTTCAAAACAGGTTCTGCAAAGAGGTTCGTAAGCATCTTTTTCGCCAAGTAAAACCAATTTATCATTATGTACTACCCTATGAGAATGATTTGCCAGATTACCGCAGCTCATACAAATTGCATGCACTTTTGTTATGTATTCTGCTGTTGCCAGTAATGCAGGCATAGGTCCAAATGGTTTACCAAGATAATCCATATCTAAACCTGCAACAATAACCCTTATACCGGTACTTGCAAGATGATTGCAAACATTTGTCAGTTCAGTATCAAAAAACTGAGCCTCGTCAATACCAATAACATCTACATCATTTGCTAAAAGCAAAATATGAGAAGAAGAGGGTACAGGTGTAGATAAAATTGCATTGGCATCATGAGATACCACGTTCAGTTCATCATAGCGCTTATCAATCTCTGGTTTAAAAATCTCTACTTTTTGTCTGGCAATCTTTGCCCTTTTTAAACGACGAATAAGCTCTTCGGTTTTGCCCGAAAACATCGAACCACAAATAACTTCTATCCAACCTCTAGGTTTGCTATGATTAACAGGATTTTCTAAAAACATATAACAATTTAATTTGCTTGACTTGTATTATTGGAATGCTACAAACCTACATAATTTTTTAAAATTAACATATACTTAATTGAGAAAAATTAAGGTATTCTCTTCTAAAATAAAATATATTTTGCAATCCGCAATAATATAAACTTCCATTGCTTGCTATCAACCTCTGATTTCTGCTTTCTTCATTGGTCTTCCAATATCATTCTTAACTTTCTTCCTTATAAAATAACTTATAATAATGCATCCCATTTGCCTCGTCTTTCCCTTTTTCAATCATTTCACGGTTTCCATGTATATAAATATGAAAGTTTTTATCTAATTTAATAATACTTTTAAAAACCCTTTGCTGTTTCTTCAGGGCTGACGATGAGATATCAAAATCATCAATTAATCTAACATCCCTATCTTGTTCAAACTGACCACGAAAATCTTTAAATGCTTTGATTACTTCTGGTTGCTGTATTACCTCAGCAGCAAAATCATCTATCTTAAAAGAATTATTAAGTTTAAAATAATCGGCAGACTTGTTTAACATTATTGCCTGATCGGCCCTTGATGCATCAAATTCTTCGGGTAATTTTTCTGTTACAAAGCTTTTGCAAAGGTTGAGTATATTTTTTGTATGGTGGTAATTGTCTTCTCGTGGTTTCAGGTGCAAAAAATCATCCTTCCAGTATTGTGCTTCTGCACCTCTACTGATGGTATCGACAATAGAAACCAAATATCCTTTGTCTTTCTCTATATTAAAAATCAGGCAACCTTTGTCTAATTTGTTGATATTGATACCATCCTCATAATTAATCTCAAAATTATCTCCATTAGGGAAAACCTTTAGATAAGTGTCTTTATTTTCAGACTTAAACAACCCAATGGCATCTACTTCCTGATTATCAGCAATACATTTTTTAAAGTAAACCACATAAAACTCACCTGCTTTTACTTTGGGATGAGTACTTTGCTCGTAAAGATGTTTTGCAAGATTGATACTCTGAACCAATAATTCATCAGGATTATCAAATATGCGGGCAACATAAGTAAATACTTCATTTAATTGTACTTCGCTTTCGTGATGAAGATTATAATATTCATTGGAAGTAAAAGGAGATAAAAAATACTTCAACAATAATTCTTTTACAGGTTCATCCACTTCTAATAGAGATCTTGAAATCTGGATTTCTTCCTCGCGAAGTTTATTGCCAATATTATGAACAATAATATTTTTTATACTTGTTAAATCAGTCACTTTATAAGATTTTTATTTATTGATAGAGTTCTATTATTATATCTTGTAAAATTAAATATTTTTATTTCACTTTTTTCATTTTAATTAATTTATATAAGGCAACGAGTTTCTTTTATTTTCTATTAAACCTATATATTTAAAATCATTATGTTTGATTGGTTAATTTAAAACATTTCGACATTGTTTTTGATTTATAAAAAATTAACTTTGTTTAAACAATATTTATGAAAAAGAAAATTTTATCATTATTAACAACAATATGTTTGGTTTTTATTGTTTTTGTTTTGATAAAATGGCTTTCTGATAAGCCTTTTTCTTTCCCTTCAAATAAAAAAAACAAAATTGGAGCCATAGCCATAAGAGATAATGTAATACCTTTTCAAAAGTTGGGTTCAAGGCTTTTTACCATTCCTTACCTTAGTGCAAAATATATTAATTACACTTATTTTACCCAATATTATAAAGAAGATAAAAGAGAAGCTTTTAAAGATAGCCTTTATAGCTATTTAAACAAATATGACAGCGTTGATATATACCTACTGGCGCATACAAATTACTATTACACTTGGCTTGACACTTTTCCCAGAAATAAGCTTAAGAAAATCCGTATGGTTTATAATACAGGATGTGGCAATGCAAATCAGGCAAATATCTGGCTTTCGATGGGTGTTTCATCATACATTGGGCATACTGGTATAAAAAGCCAATCGCCAGTATTTTATTTCTTTTTTCTTCGCAGATTATTAGTCAGCAATAACATAAAAAATTCAGTAGATAAAGCTAACCAGATGACTGAAAGTTTTTTCTCTATTTATTCTTTTCTAGATAGCCAACCAGGTCGAAAAGAAATGGTGGAAGGGTCAAAAGCAACATATTATACAGATTTATATGAATTTGATAAATAAAAAAACTCCATTTATTTTTCTATTATTGGCAATTGTTATTCAATTAATGCTTTGGGTTGGAATATATTTATTGATGAATCTTTCATTTTGCTCAGAACCAAAACTGTCTGAAGAAATAACATGTAAAATATCTTCCTATTTTATGGCAATTGGAGGTGCTAGTGGAATTATATTTTCTGCTTTAGGTATCTATTGTACTATTTTAAATAAAAGATTATTAATAATATTATCAACTGTCTCTTTTTTGTTTCTACCAGTTTTATTTATTTCAACTGTTAATTTTTATGGTTTTCTAATTCTAAATGCGATTTTATAAATTTTCTATCGTCAATTTAGCATTAAAGTGTATATAATTCCATTGGATTTCAAAAAATATTTACTTTTGGTAAATTAACAAAACATCAAAAACAAACTTGCTATTAAATCTTAAAACAATGAAAACACTTGGACTTATTGGTGGAACTACCTGGGTTTCTACAGCAGACTATTACAAAATAATCAACAAATTGACCAATGAAAGATTAGGTGGAAACAATGCTGCCAAACTTCTATTATACTCAATTAACTTTGAGGAATTGAAATTACTAACAGAGGCGAACAAATGGGAAGAAATTAGCAAGAATTTTACAGATATTGCGAAAAGACTTGAATATGCAGGAGCCGATTGTATTGTTTTGTGTGCCAATACACCTCATTTATTTGCAGAAATCATACAAAAACAAATTGGTATTCCTATATTGCATATTGCGGAGGCAACTGCAAAGGAAATCGCCAAGCAAAAACTCAAAACTGTTGCTTTACTGGGAACCAAAGTTACGATGGAACAACCTTTTTATAAAAACATACTTTTAAAATATGGAATAAAAACAATAATTCCAGAAGAAGATGAACGAGATTTCATTCACCAATCAATATTTAATGAATTGGGGTTAGATATTTTCAAAAAGGAAACCAAGTTAAAATATCTTGAAATAATAAATACTCTTCAACAAAAGGGAGCAGAAGGTGTGATATTGGGTTGTACCGAAATTCCGTTGCTTATTAAACAAGAAGATTGTAATATAATTACTTTCGATACTTTATTATTACATGCAAAATCGGCTGTTGACTATGCATTATCTGTTTCATAAGTATTAATAATAAAATTTATGCAAAGAATAATAATTTACACAATTATACTTTTGTTGACAATTACAAATATTGTTGCTCAAAACAAAAATATAACAAAACTTAAGGAAGAGGGAAGAGATTCCATTATACAGTATTCAATAATAAAGCTTAAAGAAAAGAATATTACAAATATTCCGACTGATCCGCAGAAAATAAGGGTTTTGGCAAATAACAAAGAGATTTATATTTTATATAATATGGAATTCTATTGGGATAATTTTGAAAAAAGTATTAAAAACTTCGATTTAAAGGTGTATTTTACTGAAGATGCAGTTTCAATAAGCCCTTATGATTATAGCACAAATTTAAATGCTTATAAATTAACCACTAAACAAAAGAAAATAACAACGATTGTAATGGATAAAATGCTTTGTCCTTTTGCAGAAGATGAAAGAATAAACATAAAAGAAGAAGAAAAGTATTATGAAATGATTTGTTCAAGAGGATTTGACAAAGGTGCCGAATGCTACCATATTGATAAAAAAAGTGGAGAAAAATCAATGATATGGCACGAAACTCCCTATCCTGATAAAGACAATATTATTGTTAATCCTTATGGTGAATTTATAGAAATAAAGTAATTGATGATATTACTTTCCCACTAATAAATACAAAATTAGTTAATCCATCAGACAACGGACAGATAAACCTGTTTTTTTATTTGCATCGTAGCTGCTAATGACAGCGTAATTATAGTAAATGGAAAAATACCATAAATTAGTAGAATAAATTTCCGAAGCAGTCCATAAGTTACAACCCGAACCAATGTTTGCGTATGTTCCTGTTGCAAAACGAAGACCACCCGGAACAGCAGTAAAACCACTACTATTATCGGCACTGGTATTTGGAGCATTCCAATGAGTGGTACCTGTTTCTTTAAGCTTACCACCAGCAAAACCTGCTCCTCCCAAATAGGTTATCAGCGTTTCAAAGTCAACATCTGTTGGTACATGCCAACCCGTTGGGCAAAGTTTGCCAGTTTTTACAGCATACCCATTGTATAATGCACCATAAGTTGTTTTATAAGTTGCAGCATCGTTGTTATACCAACAATAAGCACCTGTTGTAGAATTTGACCATAAAGTATTATCGATTTGATTGGTAATAGTAGCTCCATCATTGTATTTAGTGGTTCTTAGATTTTCTGCCATCCATATCTGATTGCCAATTTGAACAACCCTATAAGTATTGCCATCAATATCAGTAATTGTATTTGCTACCGTAGTAAAAACCATTGAAGCGCCATATCCGGTTCCGTTGCTATTAGTAGCATATGCACGTAAATAGTATTTGGTGCCAGGCTGGAGCCCTGTTACAGCACTGCTAAATATTCCAGCACCAGATCCATCTGTAGTTTTATTATCTGCTATTGTCGGCATTTGATTTGTACTCCAACAAACTCCCCTGGCAGTGATAGTTGAGCCGCCATCAGTACTAACAGAACCTCCACTTAATACAGTGTTCATTAATATTTGGGTAACATTGGTAGTTAATAATTCAGGCAAAGGAATAGGAGCCTCTTTTTTATCTTTCTTACAACCTATTGAAACCATTAAATAAATAACAATAATAAGTTTTATACTGTAATAAAATATGCTTTTTGATTTCATCTTTTTTGTGTTTAAAATACTTAACTGCTTAATTGCAAAGATAAAAAATGTTTTTAATTTATTGTAATTAACAAATTCAAAGCTAATTACTCAATTGAATTAAATTATTGTTTTCAAATATTAAAAGTTGGTAAAATACAATTTATAAAGCAAAAAAATACAATAAAAGGGTTAAAGCAACCAATTTTTGCAAATCAGGCAGTTTTACGGATGCAATTTGTGTGTTTTTACGTGTTAAATTTTATATAAAATAACAATTCTCTCTCTCTTTTCAAATCTTATACTTGGTTTTTAAAATGAAAATTTTAATTTTTCAATTTTTGTTTTACCTCCATTTAAAATAGTAGTTTTCAAATCAATATAATATTGTATATTTGTTTTGTAGATCTTATTAATAACACATCATTAATAATATAGCACTATGGAATTTTTTCAAAACAACCAAACAATTATTATTGTGATAGTTATAACAATAATAGTAATAGTTGCATATTCTTTTATTTCAAAAAAAAGAAGACAAAAACAAGAAGCAGAAATGAATAGTTTCAATAGCTATTCGAGTATTTCTAAACCAAAAGATACTAAAACCGAAACGAATACACAATCACCATATAAGTTTTCTTTAGAAACTGGAGAGGAAATAGTTGAATTGAATGTAAAGCACAATTCTACTGCAACTACTAAAGAGTCAGTAGAAGAATTACTAGGAACGATAGAAAAGAATTTGGGGAATACAAAACTTACTGAAAAACAAAAAAAACTGATAATTGAAAAATACAGAAAAAATTTGGCAGCAAAACATAATGAGAATAGAACACCGCTCGAAAAGAGAATTAAGCTAATTGAAAACTCAAGTATGAGCGAAGCCCAAAAAAGCAAAATGATAGAATTCTTGAAAAACAAAGAAAAGAAATAGGACAATCAATAGAACAGTAAAGGACTATTAATTTATCATCCCCCTGCTTTCTTTACTTTATAATTTGCTTTGGTTAAAATTTCAAGTATTTTATCTCTGAAATCTCCCTGAACCAAAATTTCTCCATCTTTAACTGTTCCGCCTACTCCACATTTGCTTTTTAACAATTTCCCCAATTCCTTTAAATCATCTTCTTTCCCTACAAAACCTGTTATTAAGGTAACCTTTTTCCCACCACGTTGCTTCTTGTCTAATTGCACACGAAGGTTTTGCTGTTGTGGAGGTAAAGTATTTGCTTGTTTTTTCTCATCAAACTGGTATTTGTAATCTGGATTGGTAGAATAAACTATTCCGATGGCTTTGTTTTTGTTAGACATAATTTTGATTTTAAATTTCTTAATTACTTATTTTATGCCACTAAGACTCAAAGACCCAAAGTTACACTAAGTTTAAAAATATTAAATAAAATTCACTTTATTTTCTTTGTGAGTCTTTCTGTCTTACTGTCTTTGTGGCAATAAATTCAATATCTATTTTTCTATGCCACTAAGACTCAAAGTTACACTAGGGTTTATAAAACCATTCTCCTAATCCCATCTTTTATTAATGGTACATTGAAATTAATAAGGTAACCAAGTCTTTTTTCAGAGAGTTTTAAATGGCTGAGTAGTTGTGCTTCCCAAACCGGATTTACCGTTTCAAGTGCTTTTAATTCGCAAATAACCATATCATTTACCAACACATCTAACCTTAACCCTTCTTTAAATATAATATTATCAAATACAATAGGAATATCTATTTGTCGCTTAACCAAGTACCCATTTTTTGTTAAAACATGACAAAAGCATATTTCATAAACCTTTTCTAACAAACCTGGTCCAAGGGTTTTATGAACAATATATGCAGCATTTACAATTGCTTTCCCGATTATTTCTTCCTCTTCTGTTAATGATTTATAAATATTTTTGACAGAATTTCCATCTTCTTTTATTTGTGTCATTGTATTTGTATTTTATGTAAAGTTTTCTTTGTGATCTTTTCTTTCTTACTGTCTTTGTGGTAATAAGTTTAATATCTGTTTTTCTTTGCCACTAAGACTCAAAGACCCAAAGTTACACTAAGTTTAAAAATATTAAATAAAATTCACTTTATTTTCTTTGTGAGTCTTTCTGTCTTACTGTCTTTGTGGCAATAAATTCAATATCTATTTTTCTATGCCACTAAGGTTCAAAGACCCATTGTTACACTAAGTTTAAATATCTAAAAGAACAATCAATTTGTTTTCTTTGTGATCCTTTCTGTCTTACTGTCTTTGTGGCAATAAGTTTAATATCTGTTTTTCTTTGCCACTAAGGTTCAAAGACCCATTGTTACACTAAGTTTAAATATCTAAAAGAACAATCAATTTGTTTTCTTTGTGATCCTTTCTGTCTTACTGTCTTTGTGGCAATAAAATATATATCATTTTTATATAATTCTCTTTTTCTCTATGGTTTCTTTTTAAATGAAACCGCTACCCAATTATTATTCACAAGGTGTTTGTTATGGCTCAACCCATTTTCTTCTGAAGCTTTTTTAATTACAGGCAGATCATCTTCATAGAAACCACTCATAACCAATATTCCATTTTCGTTTAGGCTTTTTGCGTAAGATGAAATATCGTTTAGTAAGATGTTGCGGTTTATATTGGCTATTATAACATCGAATTTCATATTTGCGATAAGCTTTGCATCGCCCAGCATTGCTTTTATAATGGTATTGTTTTTTTCGATGTTTTCTTTTGTGTTTTCAAAAGCCCAATCATCATTATCAATAGCTACAATATCCTTTGCTCCTTTTTTATAAGCCAATATCGCAAGTATTCCTGTGCCACAACCCATATCCAATAATGTTTTTTCCTTTAAATCCATTTCGAGCATCAGTTGAATAACCAGCGAAGTTGTTTCGTGATGGGCGGTACCAAACGACATTTTGGGTTCTATCAGCAATTCAAATTCATACTCTGGTTTCTGGGGGTGAAATGGAGCTCTCACATAACATCGATTAGCAATAACAACCGCTTCGAAATTACTTTCCCAAAGAGCATTCCAGTTTTGTGCTGGGATATTATTTATGTTGTATGAAATGGTGAATATTTGCTTGTCATTAAGTACTTGTAAATTGTCTAATTTTTGTTTATCAAAAAGGTTAGCTGGTATATAAGCCATTATTCCAATATCGGTATTAACAAAACTTTCAAAACCAAGTTCGCTGAGCTGTGCAATAAGTATATCGCTGCCTTCTTCAAGGGGGTTTACTTTAAAATCTATTTCTATATAGTCCATGGTCTATTAAAAAGAATGAATTATTTGTACAAAATCATTTGCTATAAGCGAAGCACCTCCAATTAATCCTCCGTCCACATCGGGATTGGCAAAAAGCTCTTTGGCATTTTTGGCATTGCAACTTCCACCATAAAGAATTGTAGTATTGTCAGCTATTTGTTTTCCATATTTTTCTTTAACAACATTACGGATAAACTGATGCATTTCCTGTGCTTGTTGTGGGGTGGCATTTAATCCGGTACCTATTGCCCAAACAGGTTCATAGGCAATAACAACTTTAGAAAATGCTTCGGCAGAGAGGTGAAACAAACCATCGTTGATTTGTTTCTTAACCACATCGAAGTATGTATTTGCATTGCGTTCTTCTAATCGCTCTCCACAACAATATATGGGAAATAAATTGTTTGCCAGCGCAAGATTGATCTTTTTTGCGAGTAGGGCATCTGTTTCATTGAAATATGCACGGCGTTCGGAGTGCCCGATAATAACGTATTTTGCACCTACTGACTGTATCATTTGGGCAGAGACTTCTCCGGTGAATGCTCCCTTTTCTTCTGAATAACAGTTTTGAGCAGCAGTGTATATAAAAGAACTGTTTGCCAACAAGTCGTTTATTGGTTTTAAGAAAACAAAAGGTGGGGAAATGATGACTTTTATGTTTTCGTTGGCATTAATGGGATTTACCTGGAGGGATTGTTGTATTTCTTTTACTAACTGAATACCTTCTTCAAAGGTCTTGTTCATTTTCCAGTTGCCTGCTACTATTTTTGTTCTCATATATTTGGTGGTTTGGTTTAAATAAAAATTGACAGTAAAATTAGCTATTTTTTTAGAATGTTTTTGGTGGAGGTTTTATAAATAAAAATAATGGTTGGTGCTTTAGAGGGTGGAAGAGGAAAAAATAAAACAGATTGATTTAAGAACAAGGATTAAAGATATTTGATTTAAGGCAAATCTCGGCGAGAAATGTACGAATTAGGCAACGTTTAAGCTGGAAACGATAATAAATTGCTTAGAGTTTAAAAACCGAATCACAAATTCGGCATAGCGGGGGTTTTAATGTTGCAAACATAAGTTGTTGTAATTTTAATCGGTCAATATCCACATATAAAATTAAAAAAGACCCACTAAGTTTCTCACCCAGCAAGTCTATTTGAACAATTAAACATTCTTATTCAACCCATTCACATCTAAGGAAATTCATCTTATGGAAAATGCTATGTATGCACTGGCTATGATATTTTTTTTAATCTTTTGTTATTAAATACCAATGGTAATTACATATGTTTTACTTACAAATTTTCCAAATAACTTTGCTGGTTCTAGTATTGGCATTAACAATGCATAATAGTATATATCAGATTCTATATTATCACGTGTAGTTTTATCAAATTTCCGAAATGGATTGTATTCTATAATACTCTTAACAACTTTTCCTTCATTGTTTACCAATATATTTAGATTAAAATACCTGTCTTTATGCGCAATTGAATCAAAATTATATATTCCATTCAGGTATTTTTTAATATTACTTTTAAAAGATTCAATAATTTCTTTATTTTTATTATAAAATGAGTAACTATAGATAAAATCATAATATTTCACAGAATCTATTAATAAATACGTTGCAATTATATCAACATTTTTCTCACCCTGTAGATTATCAATTGAATACATAATTGTTGATTTATGGTTTTTTTCATGAACCGTACCATATTTGTTTGAATCACACCTGGAAATTTTTAATTCTTCATAGTATTTATAATCAATCGGACTAAATAATTTTTTATGTTGTTTATCATAATAAGTAGTGTCGCATTTTCTTAAACAATAACTAGAATATATTTTTAATGCTTCATTATCATTAAAAACTTCACCTGCTGTTTTTAAGTCATCACAAGCTTTGCATGTGTCGCTTAATAATAATCTTGTTAATGCCCTATTAAAAAAAGCATCATTTGAGTATGTAATAAATAATGATTTTGTAAACAATGAATCAGCTTCTTTAAATTGCCCATTCTCAAATGCTGCTACCCCTTGGTTATAGAAGTCAGATGCAATTTTATTAATAGCACCATTATCATTTTGTGCTTTTATATTAATGGAGCAAAATATAATTAAGATTAGAAAATAGATTTTCATAATTTTTATTTAAATGTTAAACAACTCTTTCAAAATACCGATTAATACTATAATTATATATTTTAAACACTTTCTGTTATTTAAGTTGTATGTGTATGATCATCATGTCTCACTGCGCTGCACCCATGAAACCTTATCTTTTCAGATGTTAAGTTTAATCTCGTTTTCAAATGCGGTTCAATAAATATTTTACCTATTAATGGGTGATATGTAAATAAGTTTACAAGTTCTCTTGTTCTTTCATTATCTAAAGAATAATTTTTTTATTGCCTTGTGGTATAAATTTCTTTAAAAGATTATACCTCCAATAACCATTTTCGGAACAAAAGTCAGCTGTGTTTTTTTCACCAATTAGTGGTTCTTCACATATTCCATATCCAAAAAAAGAAGGACATTTATTAGTTTGTTTACCAGTTCTGTTGTCAATATAACAAAAAGAAATCAAATAAACAATTCCCCCTATCTGTGTTAAAAGGGTTAAAAAGCAAAAAACAAAAATTTTAAATATGATTTTAAATGTTTGCATTTATTTATTAATTATTATAAATTACAAAGAGCAATGTAACAATACTAATAATATCAATAATAGCTAACCCTATAAAAATTATAAATAAATAAAAAATATAACTAAATAGTTTATTTTCTTTGCGTATCTTATAAAGCTCTCTTAAATCAGATATTTCTAAATAAAGGAAAATTACACTTTTTCCTCTGGTTTTTAAAACAATCTTAACAATGATTGTGAAGATTCCAGTGATAATACCAATTATAGGTAAGAGAATTATTAATAAATTTATTGTATAATCCAATAATATAATCATTTCAAAGAACTTTATCAACAAAGCAATATTTCTATTCTCCAAAAACAAATTCAGGAAAAAATATCAAAACAATTATCCATATCAGTATTAAACCATATATAATAATTAGGTTTATTAATGTTTTTGTAAATAATCTTTTATCTTCTATAGTTTTAATTACAACTTTTCTATAAACTTTATAAAAACGAATCAAATCATTAAATCCAATACTACTTGGAAACCAATAATCTATAGGTTTACTTCCATTTCTCAATAGAAATAACTTAATTTCTTTTTTAATATAAAAATCAGCATAAATTCCTGCAATAGCAAAAATAATTACTGATACTATTAAATAGGTTATCATATTGATTTATTAATTATTATAATATTCATAGTAAAGTAAACATATGATACTAATAAAATCAACAATAGCTACTCCTATAAAAATTATAAATAAATAATAAATATAAGTGAAAAGTTTGTTTTCTTTATGTATCTTAAAAAAATCTCTTAAATCTGATATTTCTAAATAAAGGAAATTTACACTTTTTCCCCTGCTTTTTAAAACCACCTTAACAATAATTGTAAAGATAGTTATTACAAATCCTGCTATTAGGAAGAGTATTGTTAATAAATTTATTGTTTTATCCATAATACAATCATTTCAAAGAACTTTATCAGCAAAGCAATAGTTTTATTCTCCAAAAACAAATTCAGGAAAAAAAATTAATATTATTATCCAAATAAGCAATATTAAATATCCAATAGAAAAGGAAATTGTTTCCTGTAAAAAAAGTATTCTGTCTTCTTTTTCTTTAGTTGTTTTATTTCTATAAACCTTGTAAAAACGAATAGAATCACCGATACTAAAATTACTAGGAATCCAATAATCAATAGGTTTACTGCCATTTCTTAATAGAAATTCTTTTATTTTTTTTCTCAAATAAAAATCCGAATAAATACCCACAATCACATAAATTGTTAATGATATTATTAATAAAGTCACCATAATAAATTCTTTTTTTATTAAACTTAAAAATTTGTTTTAATGTCTTCCCGATCTAATCCAAAAATTTGGTGGTGGTGGTGGTGCTAAAAATGTATATGAGATATAACCAAAATACCCTCTACCAATACCAATATTAATACCTCCACCCCATACATTTTTTCCATAATGATCATCAACAGCTCCATTACTCACATCCCCAAAACCTTCTATACTTACAGGTGATTTTAATATTTGAATATTTGTCCCTGTACTCCAACCTCCAAAAGAATTTATTTCAAAGAACTATTATTAAAACACTTATAATTTTAATCTCCAAAAAAAATTGATGGAAAAAAAATTAATATAATAATCCAAAACAATATTGTAAACATACCTATTAAATAAAAGAAAACACTAGTAATTAGTAGTTTTTTATCTTCAATGGTATTAGTTGTGCTCTTTTTATAAACTTTATAAAACTTAACTAAACTAGAAGAATTTTCAATATTTTTAGTTATTAAACTATTATTCTTATCCAAATATGATTTAATTTTACCTTTAGATAAACTTGAAAATATGAGTCCAATACCAGCTGGTATTGTTGATAAAGCAAATATCGTGAAATTATCCATAATATAATTAATTTAAATTATTTGTAATTAATGCCTACCTGATCTTTCCCAAAAATTTTTTGGTGGTAAAGGACTTATAAACGTGTACCCATGATAAAAATACCAAGCAGAACCATAACTAATGTTAAAACCAAGATCTGTTACTTTATTCCCATAATGATCATTAATTGCACCATGAGAAAAATCCTTAAACCCTTCTATACCTATATATTTTAAATATTTAGCATCAGTAGCTAAAGAAAGGTTTATTCCGCTTGACTCCCCTGATAAATCTTCATAACTTACATTTTTATTTGTAGCAGAGAAACCACCACCAACAGAAGCTCCCAAACCAATTGTATAACCTAATGTAAAATAAACCTTAGAATTCCCATAACTATCAATAATAGAACCAAAATCAAACATAGCCCCTAACCCAAAAGCAAAACCCCCATTGGCAATTGAAATTAATGTTGCTCTTTTGTCTCCAAAACTACCAACTGATAGCGAACTATTATTTTTAGCATGATCTTGTAATCTTTTCCATGGATCCCCATCTTGCCCAAAATTATAACCATCTACTGCCGC
>DYDE01000014.1:44538-47012 GCA_020718065.1 Marinifilum sp.
GCCACCTGCGGGTTCAGCATATTATTCAGCATATTCAAATAATAATCAACCCTGTCAGTATTTTTTATATCAGACCTTCTCATCCAATGCCCGTTTACTTCAACCAAATAATCATTAACAGTTGGTCCCGCCTGCGGATTCAAATTCCTCCCTATCTCTCCACTATTTCCCGATGATTGACAATAACTCGAACCCACATATTTGTCATTTGCATATCCATAATCATTCATATTGTCCCCACATGAATAGTAATTATTACCATTATGTCCACTCGAACCATGTAATCCTAACGAAAATGGCTGCTGCGTATATCCACTCGGGTCAGTAAACATCAATGGATTATTCATACAATAAGAGTATCTGTTATAACTCTGCGTAAAATCAGGACTTTGCACGATAAGATCAGGGCTAAGAAATCTGCCCAGTTTCAGATCATACATTCTACCATTCATGTTTATGAGTTTAAACTCTCCTAAGTGCTCATGTCCCGTATAACCTCGGTCAAACATAAACGTTGTCGGCATATTATTATAAGTCCAATCACTTGCATTCCTTCTGTTCCCCCACGCATCAAAGCTCAGCTCTTCTTCTACTATTCCGTTTTCAATACATTATTTCAAAGAACTCAATTAAATCCATTTCTTTTGCCATTACAATAAATTAAAAAATATGTAACTTTTCTATTCACCAACCTTTGGAATATAGCATGGATTATGTCCTGTTGTTATAAATTTTTTATTTTTATATACATAATACCATGAGGAATATCTATCATCTTTATCATACTTCGTTTTACTATTATCTTGTATAATATATCTGACTGTAACATAATTCTTTGTTGGTTTTAATATTTCCTTATTACATATGCTATCACAAATAAATCTATGTTCTTTATATTCAAATATACCATAAGATTTCGAATAATCATATGTATAAATATTAATTGACGAAATCGACATTTCTTCTATATCAGGCGATTCTGAAAACAAAGCAATTGAATATTTAAAACCACTATAATTTTTGCTATAGTAAGGACATTTTTTCTCTGATTCAATTATTGTATCTAGAAAATAATGAAATGATGAATCAATTTCATAAATTCGTACTTTAGAGCTTTTTATTTGTTCTCCTCTATATATTGAGTCATAATTTGTGTTTTTATTTTCCTTATCTCCTTTCTTATTAAAAGAATTACATTTAACAAAAAGAATCACAAAAGAGATTAGAAAAAAGTTTAGTACTGTTTTCATCAAATATTATTAATATCTTTAAACAAAAAAATTACATCTAATAGAAAATGCTATAAATACACAAAGTATTGTTTTATTATTTTATTGAATTATATCGGTTTTTTCTATAACTTTTATTTTCTTTTTATTAAATTCTATTAACATCCATATAGGCTCTCCCCAATGCCATTTAGTTATTTGATCAATAAGTTCAGTATATTTTGGATAAACCAAATCTAATTCCTCTATAATGCTATTATTTATTATTGAAATTTTTCCTTCATTTATTAGTATCTCTTTACAACTATCAGAATAAATTAAAACTGTTTTTTTATTTATTTTAACATAACCAACTTCTTTGTTTTTATAATCTTCTAACATTCCTCTGTTTGACATTTGGAATAAAGATAATTTACCCTTCTTCTCTTTCAATGAAATTTCATTAATAACAACAGAAATTAAAAGTTTATTATTAACATGATTATGAAATTGCATATTATATTTTTTTATACTCTTTCTTATTATTTTCTTTAAGTAAATGTTTGATGTGCTTTTGCTATTTACAGAATTATTTTTTTGAGGATAAGAAAATTGAGGATGAATTAACAATACTAGTATTATTAATAATATTTTAAAAATTATTTTATAGTTTTTCATAATTATCTATATTTATTTATATAATATTCTAATCCATTCGATTGTAAAATTAATGTATTATAACTTGGGTTACTAGGATTATATTTTCCAACACCATGCCTAGCATCACCAACAACATAACAATTAAAGTTACCAGAAGTATTGAAAAAGTTACTAATATTATTATCTTTTTTTAAATCATCCACTCCATATAATATTTTACCAGTACATGAATTATGTGAATGTAATCTTCCAGTAACTTGAAAAGGGAAAAATAAATCAGAAGTTAAATTTTGAAGCATTGCAAGATAATCTAAAGACTTGTAATAATCAGCATTATTACAAGCTGGGTCGAATATTTTCTCAGCTCCCCATGGCATAGCATAATAAATAGTATTAGCATTAGAACTAGAACATTCATAAACAATAAGTTCTCTTTTGCCAATTACTGAATTAACTGAATTAGTTCTCATCCAGTCAACTACATCATCAAAATTAGTAAAACTTAAAAACCCTCCTTTATCTTTAAAATTACTTATATCATTCGGATCTCCTCCCGGTCCCGGCTCTCCACTCACCCCATTTGCTCCTCTTATCGGATTCAATACA
>DYDE01000114.1 GCA_020718065.1 Marinifilum sp.
AGCGGCGACCTATTAAATATACAAACAATTAAAACACCATATATAAACACACATAATACATTAAATAGGTCACCGTTACACGGCTTCCTAATCAATGATATTTGTTTGCTACAAATAGGTTGCCGCTATGCGGCTTTGGTGTTTTTATTTAATTGGTCCAGTATGGTGAAATCTTTTGCAAAAGCATTGTGAGAAAGGTTCTTGTTGTATCTAAAATCTATCTAATATGTTTGGCTGGTGAAATTTAAACCAATCATGATAATATTTGTAACTTTTAGGTATCTAATACCGTCTTAGTAATTATATACTAAAAAATAACCAAACGATGAAAAAAATTAGCATTACACTTTTACCTATCATTTTTTTTGTTTTTTTCTTTATACCTGTTTATTGTAGCTATGGACAGTTAAAAATGGCTGTTCCTTTTCCTGTGCAGGTATATCATGGAAACGATCAAACAAGTATCGTTTATGAACTTCATTTGCTTGATAGTTTAAAAAGACCTGTTAAATTTATAAGTTTCACCATAAGTGCGGATAACAAGGTATTGTTGCAAGACTCAATATATGAAAACTTACCAAAGAAAAAGGATACAAACCGATATGTGAAGTATATCTGGATCAATGTTGATAAAGTTCCAAAACTTCTCACCCATAAGATTACATACAAAATTGATGGTAAAATATATAGTTTTTCTAAGGATGTGGAAGTAAATGATGTTCCAGTTATCTCTATTGGACTACCGGTAAAAAAAGGAATTTGGTATATGGAAGCTGGTCCAAGCCCAATAAACGATCATCGTAATTACACAACAGCAACAAAATCGCAATACGATTCAATTCAAAATGGATATAAATTAGGATATTGCAATCAAAGATTTGCCATTGATTTTGATAAAGTGTGGGAAGATGGACTATTTAATAAAAATAAAGGGACTCAGAATACAGATTATTATAGTTATCTGGAAGATTTAATTGCTGTAGCAGATGGTATTGTGGTTGGAGTTATTGATTCATTACCTGACAATCCCAACCCACCAGAAATTGAAGAGTTTAAAAAGCCATCTGATGGAACAGGCAATTTAGTGCTTCTTGACATAGGTAATGGTATAATTGCCAATTATGCACATTGTGTGGCTTATAGTATAAAAGTGCATGTTGGAGATACATTAAAAAAAGGAGATTTTATAGCTAAGATTGGCAATTCTGGCAATTCAACCGGTCCTCATTTACATTTTCATTTATCTAAACCCGATTATACAAAATTAGAAAGGACTGATATTATGGGAATGTTTATTGCAGCAGAGGGGGTTTCTTTTGTTTTTGATGATTATATTGAGTATCATGTGGTTTCGGGTAAATTTGCAGATAATGTAGAAAAGAAAGATGAACCTTTTATTTTAAACCAACCCAAGAAAGTAAGAAATACAATGCCATACAATAAAGACTTTATTGGTGTAAAAGATTAATTATTAGTTAAATACAAAAATGTGATAAGTGAATTTATAATAAATATTCACTTATCTTAAGGCGAGAGAAGTTTAGAATGATAAATAAAAAAAATATTAAAAGCACAAAGAGTTTGTAAAGAATAAATAATAAATTTGATGAAATAATCAGACATATATTAGGAATATATACGAACAAAATTAGACTGCAAATAAATATCAATCAATGATTTTCTGAAGAAAGCAAATAAATGTTATGCAAAAGCTCATCAATTATATACAACAGTTTTCTTCGTTAACAAACCATGAAATTGAAATTATAAGCAAAAATGTTTATATTGAAAAAATTCCTGTAAAATCATTTATACTTGAAGCAGGTAAAGTCTGTCAAAGAATAGGTTTTATACTTAATGGAGTAATCCGTTCTTATTACTATGACGCACAAGGAAAAGAAATTATCAAGTGTTTTCATACCGAGAACCAGTTTGCTGTTGATTTGTTAAGCTACCAAAAAAGTATTCCTGCTAATGATTATATTCAAACATTAACAAATTGCGAAATTGCTTTTATTTCAAAATCTTCTGATGAATATTTGTCAAATACCATTGAGAAATGGTCAATTCTTGTTCGAAAAATATCAGATACCTTGTTATCCGAAAAAATAATAAACAGAACCATTTTATTTCATGAAGATGCAAAAGAAAGATATTTGTCTTTTTTGAAAGAATATCCTGAAATAATAAAGTCAGTTCCACTAGGACAAATTGCTTCATTCTTGGGGATTGCTCAACAATCGTTAAGCCGGATAAGAAAAGAAATTGTTTCTTGATTTTTTTAACAAATGTGAAATGTTATCATAAAGAATAAGCTGAACTTTGGCTTTCATTTAGTTTAAATTTATTATGATGAAAGACAATGAAATAGTACTTGTAACAGGAGCAAACGGACATCTTGGAAACAACCTTGTAAGGGAGCTGTTAAAAAAAGATAAGCATGTTAAAGCAAGCGTACGTAATATTGAAAACAAAAAACCTTTTGAAGGTCTATCTTGCGAATTGGTTTATGCAGATATGTTCAATAAGGATTCCTTAATGAAAGCATTTAAATATGTAAATACTTTATATCATGTTGCTGCTGTTTTTAAACACTGGGCGAAAAATCCTGAAAAAGAAATATTAGAAGCTAATCTTAATGGAACAAGAAATGTATTAGAAGCAGCTGCTGAATGTGGTGTTAGGAAAATTATTTATGTTAGTTCTATTGCTGCATTAGATTTTTCTCAACCTATTATAGATGAAAAAAAATGGGGAACTGTATTCCCAAATATGTATTTTAAATCAAAAAATGATTCAGAAAAACTAGCATGGTATTTAGCTAATAAGTTTTCATTGAATATGATTTCTGTTTTACCATCAGGAATGATTGGACCAGAAATCTTTGAGCATTTCACTCCATCAATGGATCTGCTTCACAAGATTATTCACAATCAGTTGCCATTCGATCCGCAATATGAAATAAACTATGTACATGTAAAGGATGTGGCAATTGGTATGATTCTCGCAGAACAAAATGGTAAAACAGGAGAAAGATATATTCTTGGTAATGATTATTCTGTGAGTACTACAGATGTAATTCGGATTGCAAAAAGTTTGTTTCCATCAGTTCGAATACCCAAAAAGGCAAATAAAGGATTTCAATTATTTTTGGCTTCAATTATGAAATTGACAAGCAAATTAACAGGAAATCCTCCAGCATTATTAAAAGGGAATATACATCACTACTTCAAAAAGAAAGAAAATCTGAATATTCAGAAAGCTCAGGTAAAATTAGGATATAATCCCAGAAAACCTGAAGTAGCATTAAAAGAAACTTTAGAATATCTTGCTCAAATTAAATAGGTTGTAAACATGATGTACAGTAAAAAAGTAATCTATGAATCTGTGGCAAATATTTATTCACTTTGAGACAGAGCAGTAGGGAATTACATTGATATTTCAATCAAAAGAAAAGGGGAGGAGTCTTATTTTATTATTTAACGATCCATTTAATTATTTTCTCATATAATTGTTCAGCAGATACAGGTTTTGCCAAATAATCATCCATGCCTTCGGCAATATATTTTTCGGCATCGCCTTCCATTGCGTTTGCACTTAACCCAATTATAGGTGGTAGTTTTTTGTGTTTTCTTTGTAGTTCTTTCACCGCAGTTACACCATCCATTATAGGCATTTGAATATCCATTAATATCAGATCGTACTTCGATTTTTCGAACATATCTAGTGCTTCCATTCCATTGCTAGCAACTTCTATTTTGCAACCCACATTTTGCAACATCAGGGTTACAACTTTTTGATTGATAAATTTATCTTCTACCAATAGCACCGTAATTCCAAAATTAAGGTTTACAAAGTCAGGTTTTATTTTAACAGGTTTATCAAGAGATGATTCGGAGATAGGAATAGCATCAAAAGTGAACCAGAAAGTACTGCCTTTTCCAAATTCGCTTATTACGCCAATTTCGCCACCCATCATCTCAACCAGTCTTTTTGAAATAGCCAGACCAAGTCCGGTGCCTTCGTAGTTTCTGGTATAGGTAGAATCTATCTGGCTGAAAGATAAGAATAGATCTGTTTGGTTTTCCTTACTTATTCCAATACCGGAATCTTTTACTTCTACTTTAACTTTTATGTTTTTGTTTTCCTTATCTGTTGAATCTAATTTTGTATTTTCATTTTCCGATACCTTGGATATGATAATAGAAATACTTCCTTTATCTGAAAACTTAATGGCATTAGAAAGTAAGTTGTTGATAATTTGATTTAACCTGTTTTTATCGGCAATTAAATATTCAGGCAGATCATTTGAATAAGACAGATTAACAGTAAGACCTTTTTGTTCAATGGATGCTTTAAATAAACTCAGTACTTCCCTCAAAATCTTGTGAATATTAAACTCATTAGGCATTATTTTCATCGTACCTGCTTCTATTTTCGATAGATCGAGAACATCGTTTATAAGGTTCAACAGCGTTTCAGATGAATTCTTTATTGTTTTTGCAAAATCAAGTTGTTTTTCATCAAGTTTGGTTTCTAAAAGAAAATCGACCATACCAAGAATACCGTTCATAGGAGTACGCATTTCGTGGCTCATATTGGCAAGAAATTGTTGTTTTATCTGTGCTGTTTTTTCTGCTAGCTGAACATTTCTTTTTAATTCTTCATTATGTTTTTGTTTAAGAACAATGGCTATTTGTTCAGAGCAATAAATTAATATCCCTTTTTCAATTTCACCATATTCCGAATCATCAATATAACTTTGAATTGCCATCATACCAATAACTTCGTCCTGAATTTTTAGAGGAACTCCCAACCAACTTTTTGCTACAGTTAATATTTGTGCACATTCACCTTTTTTAAACATTTCTTGTAGCTCTTTTTCATTTTTCAGAAGCGGGGTTTTACTTCTGATAACATATTCTGTAAGACCGTTTCCGAATTTTTTCGAACTGGGTTGATCGTCTTTTTCATCCTTAAAAAAAGGGAAAGTTATTAAATCTTCTGCTTTGTCGTATAATGCAATATAAAAGTTATTTGTTTTTATTACTTCTCTCAGATTTTCATATAATGTAAAATAAAATTCGTCAATTGATTGGGTGTAGTTTGCAGCCTGAGAAATACTAAATAATAGGTTCTGAACTTTTTCTGCTTGTTTTCTATCAGTAATATCTGTCATTACACCAGAAATACCACTTATTTCGTCCTTTTTATAAATTAAACTGCTGGATGTTCTCACATGTTTAGTGTTTCCATATTTATCAACAATTCTAAATTCAGAAGGCTGGGTAATACCCGTAAGAGTTTGTTCTAAACTTCTTACAATATTTGGTAGATCTTCTTTAAAAATAAATTCGCTAAAATGTTTTCCAATAAGTTCATTAATGGTATAACCAGTTATTTTTTCAATTTTCGGGCTAAAATAAGTTAAATAACCATCTGTATTAAGTGTAAACAATACTTCAGAAATATTTTCAACCAATGACCTGTATTTTTCTTCGCTTTCTTTTAAAACTTCTTCTGCTTGTTTACGTTCATTTATATCTATAATAATACCTTCGAGTTCAAAAATATTGTTTTCACTTTCAGAAACAGCATATCCTTGTTCATAAACCCATTTTATCTGACCATCTTTAGTAATAATACGATAATTAAGAAAATATCGTTCTTTATTACTTACAGATTTATAAATATTTTCAAATACATATTTACGATCAGCAGGATGAATGATATTGGAAAAAGACATTTTTTTATTAATAAATTCATTGGGATCAAAGCCGGTTAGTTGTCTGGTTTCATCGCTCAAAAATAACATTGTTGTTTCATTGTTCAACAAACTACGATATACAATTCCTGGAAAATTAATAATAAGTCTTGTAAGTTTATCTTCTGCTGTTTTTTGTTCAGTTATGTCTTCTAATATGCCATTAAAATAATCAATATCTCCAAATTTATTTAAAACTGCATTTTCTGAAAATCTAACCCATATTAAATTACCATCTTTGTGTTTTATTTTATATTCACCCGAACTTAAATAATTAATATTTTTCTTCTCCCAATTTGCTTGTTGTTTGTTATTGTCCTCTTTATCAACAAATAAAGTGTTTATGTTAATGTTCATCAACTCATCAATATTATTATAACCAAGCATTTTAACCAATGAAGGATTCCCAAATAATAGCATTCCATCAGTTGAAGTTCTGTAAATACCTATAGGCAATTGATTAATTAAAGAACTATATTTTTCTTCACTTTCTTTTAATTTTAATTCAGATTTAACACGATCGGTAATATCAATAATTTTAGCATATATCACCTGACTATTCTTAAAATTTATCGGAATTAAAGTTATTTCGCAATCAATCAGCAAACCATCCTTACGTTTATGCCTCCAATTGAAGTGTTGCTTATTACCACGAATAGCATCATTAATATATTCTGTTGCCATAACTTCTGAATTTCTACCATTCGGTTGAGTTGCAGGCGACAGATCGGCAGGGCTTTTTCCTATAATCTCATCTTTCTTTAAATCAAAAAGAAGACAAGCTTGGAGATTGCAATCAGTAATAGTTTCTGTCATTAAAAATAAACCATCAGAAGAATTTTCAAACAACAATCTAAATCTTTCTTCATTTTCGCTTATAATTAAATTGTTTTCTTCTATGGTTGAATTAATTTTCATTAATTCTTCATTAGAACTGATTAATTCTTCATATTGAGATTGTATTTCAATGTTTTGAACATGAATTTTATACTCAGCTTTTTTTCTTTCTTCAATTTCCGATAACAAACGATTTGTAAATTTTTTCTTTTGTCGGTATTGGTTATAAATTAATATTATTAACAACAAACCAACTGCAATAATCAAAATAAAAACATAAATTGTTAATTGTTTTCTTTTTAGATCAATCTTATAGGTCTGATTTTCTTTTTGTTGGTTTTGAAATTGCTCATTAATAATTGCAATTTTTTTATAAGTTTTCTCATTCAGCAGAGAGTCTTTATAAGCAGTATATAATTTATAATAAACCAAAGCATTCTCATAATTCTTTAAAGTATAATAACAGTTTGAAATGTTAAGATAAATGTCTTTTTCAAATCGGGTAAGGTTGCCTTGCGAAGCCAAATCCAAACTTTTATTAAAGAAGAAAAGAGCAGAATCGCTTTTATTGTTCTTATAATAGGTTATTCCAATATTTTTGAAAATAACTGCATTTAAATTATTGTCACCAAGTTTTGTATTCTTTTTAAGTGCAAGGCGATAATTAATTAAAGCATCTTGTAAATTACCGGAATCTCTTAATACATTGCCAATATTATTCAGTAATCCACATGTTTTATTATTATCATTAATCGAAATTGTTATTTCCAACGCATTTTTATAGTTGATAAGAGCTTTGTCGTAATTACCTTCAAACCAGTCTAAACTTCCCAGATTTGTTAAACTAATAGCTTTTTCAATTTTTGAAATTTCAGGCTGATTCTGCAATAAAGCAAAAATATAGTACTTTCTTGCTATATTGTTTTGTCCTAAGTTTCTATATACAACACCAATATTATTTATTGTCGAAATGATGCCAATTTTGTAGTTGTTGTTATTAAATATTTTCAGTGCTTCTAAATGATAATTTAACGAAACATCATAGTATCCAATATATCTGTATATAATACCTATATTGTTTATTATTTCTGCTTTTTTAATAGGAGAATCAGAATAGAACCAATAAGCTGATTTATAATATTTGAGGGCATCCTTTGTATTTCCAATTAATCTGTATGTATTGGCAATATTAATTAGCAATTCACCAGTTTGAGACTTATTGTCAATTGAATCAATTGATAACAATGCCTTATTTGCATAAAACAATGATTTATTTAAAGAATCGTTTTGATATAATAATATTAAGCTGTTTAAAACAGAAGCTTTCTCCGATCCTTTTGTAACTTGTAATTGCTTTTCATAATAAGCAATATCCTTTTGTGCGAATATGTTAAGATTAATAAACGCAAATATCAGGAAATAAAAAATCTTTAACGGTTTATTTAACATCAAACTATTTCAATCTTTTTTTTAAACGTTCAAAAAAAACTTTTGTTCTAAAACAGTAAAATTATCAAATTTTAACCAATAATCTGTTTTTTTTTGATTACTTTTTAATTAGTTTACTATGTTTTACACCATATGTAAAATATAGTATCAGACCAATTACAAGCCATAAGAGAAATCGCATCCAGTTTGTAATACCAAGTTCTGTCATTAAATATAAATTCGTCAGTAAACCCAACACTGGTATAAGTGAAAATCTTTTTTTAATACTAAAATAGATGATGGTTATTGCCATTAAAATAAAACCATACATAGGTATTTTATGTTTAAATACATTCCATGTGCCGGTTTTGCCAGATGTAAATGAAAAATATTCTATTAAATCATCTATTTTAAAGTAAATCAGTAAGAATAAAACTATTATTATTATTGGAGGTAAAAATAATCGAGAATTGTAATATGGAATTCTATATGATTTTCCTCGAGGTTGATTCGCTTTTTTATTATCTAGAATTAATACGCCACCACAAACCAAAACAAATGCAAATAATGTCCCAATACTTGTCAAATCAGTTACTTCAGTTAAATTAAGAAATAACGAAGGGACTGCAACTAAAATTCCTGTTAATATTGTTGCAAATGCAGGTGTTTTGTATTTTGGATGTAGTTTAGAAAATCTTTTTGGTAATAAGCCATCTCTGCTCATACTCATCCATATTCTTGGTTGTCCAACCTGAAATACAAGAAGAACACTTGCCATTGCAATTACGGCGCTAATTGCTATAATTCCTGATAATTTTGTGAGATTAAGTTTTTGAAAAACAAATGCCAAAGGATCACCAACACCTAATTCGCTATAATTTACCATTCCTGTGAGCACCAAACTTATTAATACATATAAAACAGTACAAATTATTAGTGAATATATCATGGACTTTGGAAGATCTCTTTGAGGATTTTTACACTCTTCTGCAGTTGTAGAAATTGCATCAAAACCAATATAAGCAAAAAATACTCCGGAAACACCTTTTAATACACCTCCTATACCATTGGGAGCAAAAGGATTCCAATTGTCAGGATTTATATAAAATGCTCCAACTCCAATTATAACAAGTAATATAGCCAATTTCAAAAGAACCATTAAATTACCCGCAATTTTAGTTTCCTGAATTCCAACATAAACCAAATAAGTAATAAATACAACAATAGAAAATGCAGGCAAATCTGCTATAATTCTAACTCCAAATAATTGGGGAGCATTCAACCAGGCATAATACGATTCTTTTAAATTAGAAGCAACTTCTGTTATAGGAATTCCTTTTTGAAGAAGCAATACAACTTTATCGTAACCTCTTGAAGCGCTTAAAAAATCAGTACAAAAATAAGCTGGTATATGAATGTTAATTCCATTTAATAATGCTGTAAAGTAATCGGACCATGAAATTGCAACAGCAATGTTTCCTACAGCATATTCCATAATTAAATCCCAACCAATAATCCAGGCAATTAATTCTCCAAAACTAGCATAAGTATAAGTGTATGCACTTCCACTTATAGGAATAGATGAAGCAAATTGAGCATAACACATGGCAGAAAAACCACAAGCAATAGCTGTAAAAACAAATAACAAAGAAACAGCAGGACCTCCATTAACAGCAGCAGTTCCAATGGTACTAAAAATACCAGCACCTATTATTGCCGCAATACCCAAAGCAGTTAGGTCACTGACATTAAGGTTTTTTTTTAAGCTTACATCATTATTAAACTCGTTTTCAGAATGTTTTAATATGCTTTCAATGGTTTTCTTTCTGAATAGTCTGTTAATATCCACTTTTTTAATGTTTTTGTAAAAGTAGTATTTTTACTTTAAATTGTTTAAATGACCAAAATAAATGTTATTAAAATTTAAATTATTATTGTAATTTTGAAAAAAAATATCTTATTTTTAAATATATTAAAGAATAATATATACTCATAAATCACTTTTAAATTTAAAAAAATATTGATTTATACTGTAAATTGTTTTTATGTTAGACTTAACTAATACCCCAGTTCTTAATTATCAAACTATAGATACTATTAAACACCAGGCTAATGGAGACGAAGCAATAATTAACGAAATTTTTGAGTCTTTTGTTTATGATGTTCAAAATATGATTATTCAGATTAATGTTGCTATAGAAAACTCAGACTATAAGCAATTTAAACTTATTATACATACAATTAAGGGATTATCAGCTACAATAGGCGCATCACAATTACACATCGTTTCAAAAGAAATTGATTTATTATTAAAAGAAGATAAACAAGAGGAAGCTGCTAGATATATTCCGTATTTAGCTCAAATTTACGATGATTGCAAAAAACTTGTTAAGGAGAAATTTAATATAGTATAGCATGGAAAATAACAACCAAACCCAGAACATCCAAGAAAATGCTATAAAATATACAATATATAATAGTATTTCTGCCGAAGCAATTATTGTTCTTGATTTGGACGACTTGATAATTGTTGAAACCAACAATTCATTTTCCAGAATTTTTGGATATCCGCAATCCGCAATAATTGGTAAAAGTATTGTTGACTTCATTCCGCAAAACTTACATAAAAGCATTCTTACCAAATTATCTTTAGACGAAATAAAACTTTTCGAAACTTCAGGCATTAAAAAAGACGGAAACTTATTTCCAATCGAAATGGTTGGGAAAAAAATTGATATTCAGGATAAACCATCTTATTTTATAGTAATTCGGGATATAACTGATAAAAAAGCGAATAAAGAAAAAAACAAATTAATAAAGGAATACAAAGTAGAAAATGAATTGGCTATTCAGTCCGCAGCAATTAAAAAGCAATTTTTAGTAAACATTAGTCATGAAATGCGAACTCCTCTAACTGGTATAGTTGGAATGGTTGGTTTTCTTCAAAAAACACCTTTAGATGCTACTCAATTCGATTATTTGTTTACCATTAAAAACTCATCAGAAATGTTATATAATCTGATGAAAGAAATAATTGATATTTCTGAAATGGGAACAAATGATAAGCAAACAAAAGTAAAAGTATTCAGTTTCCAGAATTTATGCAATAAAATAACAGGATTGTTTAATGTTTTTAATAGCAATAAAAAGAATATTAATTTATATACCAATGTAGCCTACGATTTACCTGAAAGTATCAAAACTGATGAAAACAAATTAATACAGATTTTTAGTAATCTTATTTCCAGTGCTGTGAGATATACCCAAAGTGGTAGTATTACTGTTAATTTTGTTATACATGATATGTACACAAATAAAGTAAAAGTAAAATGTGAGATAATTGATACAGGAAAAACATTTGATGCAAAAACTCAGCAAAATTTATTTTTAAAAGACAATACATTTGGCTCATTTGCTGATTTTGATTATGATGAATCTGGTTTAAGTATTCTTATAGCCAAAGATTTAGTTGCTTTATTGAATGGTGAAATTGGCATAGATTGCAAAGAAGAGCAGGGAAATCATATTTGGTTCACATTTGAAGCAGAGCAAGTTAGTTATAAAGATGAACTTTTCGATGAATTACAGAATGAAAATTATGATGAGTTGAAAATGACTCTTTCAGTTTTGCTGGTTGAAGATAAGTTTATTAACCAAAAAGTAATTTCAATGATGCTTGAAAATGTTGGTTGCACTGTTGATATTGCTAATAATGGAAAAGAAGCCCTTGATATGTTTAAAGTTAATAAATATGATGTGATATTTATGGACATTCAAATGCCAATTATGGATGGTATCACTGCAATTAAAGAACTTAATAATACTTATGCTATATTACCTCCAATAATTGGACTTAGTGCTGTTGTGTATGATCCAGAAAATGAGCTAATTCCAGTTGGTATGGCTGATTATTTGGTGAAACCTATTACTTCTGAAAAGTTGTACGAAAAACTTATAAAATGGCAACCAATTAAAAAATAAGAGTTTTAAAATATCTCTTTTTTTATAAAATTACTATAGGTAAAATCACCTGTTTTTTTATTTCATCAATGTTTTTTTGCATATTAAGATATTTTTTTATATATTTACACCCTATTTTATATATAAAGATTTTTATTTTATATGAAAAAATACATTTCTCTATTAATTTTATTATATCCTTTTTTAGTATATGCTCAGGGTATAAGAAATTCAGGTGCAATAATTAAAGTAACTTCAAATGCATATGTATATATCAGTAATGGCAACTATCTTAATGAAACATCTGGCTCAAACCATGGAACAATTGACAATGATGGAACAATTTCTTTAACTGGTAATTGGACAAATAATACAACTGCAGCTGCAAATAAAGTTTTTTCAAATTTAAATTCTACTGGCACTGTAAGTTTAATAGGTTCTAGTACACCTCAAGTTATTGGAGGCACAAACCCAACAAATTTTGAAAATTTAACTATTAATAAAACTTTAGCTTCTAATATTGTACAATTGAACAATACCGAAACCAATGGCTATACAACTGTTGGTAATGGAACAGCTGGTGTTTTAACTTTGACCAGAGGTGTTTTATCTTTAAATTCGAAAAGTCTGATAATCAATAATACTTCATCTGCTGCATTAACTTATACTGCAAATAGCTATATTGTTAGTGAAACTTATGATGGGGGCTCAGGAATAGGTTCAGCAACCCCTCAAAATCCGTGTAATAGCAAAATACAATGGAATATTGGTTCATCAACTGGTAATTATATTTTTCCATTTGCTACAGCTAGTGGTACATCTGTTAGGTTCTTATATAATAATGTTGGTGGTGCTGGTGTTGGTGCAGGAAATATTACTGTTTCTACATATCATACTAATAACGCAAATTATCCTTATCCTACAGATGGGACAAATCCCGTTTTGCATATGGCTGGATATTATATCGCTGATAATTCTACTAATGCTTTAGATCGTTTTCACATTCTTAATGTTTCTGGTTACACCACAAAACCAACAGCTACCATAACATTTTATTATGATCAGACAAATGATTTAAATGGCATCACAGAAGCTAACCTGCAAGCACAAAGATGGGTGAGGGTAGATGCCACACATGGTTACTGGTCGAATTTACCAGTAGGAACAGTAAGTACTGCAAATAATTATATTACTGGAATTACAACTGATAATTCCACTTCATGTAATATATGGGTGGGTTCAAATAATGCAACACCATTACCTATTGAGCTTATCGGATTTAATGGAAAATGCACTGGAAATGAAAATATGCTATATTGGAGTACTGCTTCTGAATCAAATAATGATTTTTTTACAGTAGAAAAATCTACGGACATGAAAAATTGGACTAATGTTACTACTTTAAAAGGTGCTGGAAATAGTAACACTATTTTAAATTATACAGCATATGATTATTCTCCTTCTTTCCTTATTGCTGATTATTACCGTTTAAAACAAACTGATTTTGATGGAAAATATACTTATTCAGATGTTATTTCTGTTAAATGTGATGATATTTCAAATGATTTTTCTGTTATAAACATTTTTCAACAAGGAAATAATCTTATAGTAAATAGTAACGACCCTGATGGCCAACCATATAATGTTGATTTATTTGACATTACAGGTCGTAAAGTTATTTCTACTAAATATACTCCAACTAATATTGGTTATAACCAATTGAAATTAGATATCTCCAATTTAACTATAGGTTGTTATATGGTTGTATTACACAACCATTCAAATAGTTTTTCTCAAAAAGTAATTATAAGTAATTACTAAATTCATTTTAATTTTTTTTTTATAGGTAAAATCACCTGATTTTCTACTTAGACGTAGTTTTTGTTTTGACACAGTTCATATTTTTTGTATATTTACATTTTTTAAATATAATCTTTAATATAAATGAATATGAAACATGTACATTTAAAATCAGATAGTAAAAATAGAATTTTTATTGAATTAAAATCTTTTATTATTCTATTAACAATATTTTTGCTGGTTGTATTCACCCAGATTCTTACATGTAATGCTCAAAATACTTATTCAAACAATAATGCTGCAATAAAACCACAATCATCTGTTTTAACGACTATTAATATTGATAGTATTAAATTTAAAGGGGATTCTATTATCTCAGTAAAACCAATAATTTATAAAAACAACCAAAATAATGTAACTAATCTAGACACAAAATCAATAAATAACAATCAGCAACAACCAAGTACTACTAATCTAACGGAAATTGAAAAATACGAATCTACTGATCCAAAAATTAATAAACCAAAAAAATAGAAAAGTGATAGTACTTCATTTTAATATTCTAAATAATAAATGATATGAAAACAAAATATTTACACCCAAAAATAAAAATAAGAATTTCATTATTTTTATTATTTTTATTGGTTTTTTTTAATAATACTTCTGTTAAAGCACAGACAGATACATACACCACAACAGGTACTTGGTTATGTCCAATGGGAGTTACTTCAGTTATAGTTGAATGTTGGGGTGGTGGTGGTGCAGGTGG
>DYDE01000115.1 GCA_020718065.1 Marinifilum sp.
ATGTAAACTCCGGTTTTAAAATTTTGTCCGCCTCAAAAAATCTAATTTTTAGAAGCCCTCTTATTATGTATATAAAAAACCCGCAAATTTTGCGGGCTTTGAATAAATATCTATTCTTCTTCTTTTTCCTGAGCTTCGTAGTCTTTCAACAACTGAGTCTGAATATCAGGTGGTACTTGTAAATATTCTGCAAATTTAAGTCCATAAGTAGCTCTACCGCTTGTTATAGAACTTAAAGAAGTTGAATAACGGTTCATTTCTGCCAATGGAACTTTAGCAATGATTTTTTTATAATTTCCTTCGCTGTCCATACCCATCATAACGCCTCTTCTACCCTGTAAGTCAGTGATAACATCACCCATTTTTTCATCTGGTACAATTACTTCAACATCATAAATAGGTTCAAGAATTTTTGGTCCAGCATTTTTGAAAGCTTCTCTAAATGCATTTCTACCGGCTAAACGGAAAGAAATTTCGTTTGAATCAACCGGGTGCATTTTACCATCATAAATATTTACGATTATATCTCTTGCATAAGAACCAGTAAGTGGACCTTCTTCAATTTTTTCCATAATACCTTTTAATATTGCAGGTAAAAAACGAGCATCAATAGCACCACCAACAATACAGTTGTGGAAAAACAAACTTCCACCCCATGGTAATTTATGTTCTTCACGTCCTCTGATCGGAAATTCAGTTTGATCTGGTTTTCCAACTACATAAGGTTCAACAAGCATGTGTACTTCACCAAATTGTCCAGCACCACCAGATTGTTTTTTGTGACGGTACATTGATTTTGCATTTTTGGTGATCGTTTCACGATAAGGAATCTTAGGAGCGAAATATTCAATTTCAATTTTCTGAAGATTTTCAACAATCCATTTTGCAATATTCAGATGAAGTTCACCTTGTCCTTGCAATATGATTTGTTTTAATTCTTTTGATTGTTCATACAAAATAGTCTGATCTATTTCGTGCATTTCACGGAAAATAGTGATCAATTTTTCATCATCAGCAGTATTTTTTGCTCTTACAGCAGTTCTGAATTTTGGTTCAGGATATTTTATGGGTTCAACTAATAAACTCGATTGATCTTTTGGCATCAGGAGCGTATTATTTGTATGCGTATCTTTTAGTTTTATTGTAGAAGCAATATCCCCAGCAACAACTTTTTCAATTTTTGTTCTGTTCTTACCAGCAGTTACAAAAAACTGGGTTAATCTTTCTTTGGAATTTGTATTAGAATTAACCAAATCAACACCTTCGGCTAAAGTTCCGGAAATCATTTTAAAGAATGATACCTGACCTATATGAGGTTCTACAGTTGTTTTAAAAACAAAAGCAATTGCGGTTCCTTTGTCATCTATTTTAATATCTTTGCCATCAGTGCTTTTTTCAGGACCAACTACATTTGGAGAAGGAGCATTGTTAGAAATAAATTCTAATAATGTAGAAACTCCCATGTTGTGTTTGGAACAAATACATAAAACAGGGAATAATCCTCTTGCAATAATACCTTTTCCCAAACCTTTAATTAATTCTTCTTCTGTTAAAGTACCTTTATCAAAAAAGATTTCCATTAAACTTTCGTCACCTTCTGCTGCAGATTCAACCAATTTATTATGTAATTCTTCTGCTTTTGCTTTTTCACTTTCAGGGATGTCAGATATTTCTACTTTGCCACCACCTGTTGTAAATTTAAGCATTTTCATTTTCAATACATCAATCACTGTATTAAAACTGTGTCCAACATTAACAGGATATTGAATAAGAGTAACTTTTTCACCAAACAAAGCTTTCATTTGTCTGATAGTTTCATCAAAATTTGCCTTTTCATGTTCGAGTTGATTTACAGCAAAAATAACAGGAGAATTACATTTGTTTGTTTGTCTCCAGGTAATTTCAGTACCAACCTCAACACCATTCTGAGCATTTACAAGCATGATTGCAGTATCAGCTACTTTTAAAGCTCCTAATACTTCACCAACAAAATCATCAAAACCAGGTGCATCAATGATATTAATTTTTTTATCAAATACTTCAGTGTATAATACTGTTGAATATATAGAATTTTGACGTTCTAATTCAATTTCTCTATAATCAGAAACTGTATTCTTATCTTCTACAGTTCCTCTTCTATTAATTAAACCACCTTCAAACAACATGCATTCTGCCAATGTCGTTTTACCCGATTTTGCACCTCCAATAAGCGCAATGTTCTTTATTTCGTTAGTTTGATATACTTTCATATTGATTTATAATATAGTTAATTGTATTCATTAAGGGCGGTAAAATTAGTAAAAAGATAAATATAAACAATATATTGATAACAATTAATGTTAAAATTAGCGAAATATTCTGTAATATTCACAAATTCAACAGAATAATTACACCAATTAGATTTTAAAAATCATTCTAAAATGCTATAATATGGATTAAAAAAAATGATTTGCTTAGAGAATATTGTTTAAGCAAACATCATAATCAACAATTGTGCAGTGATAATTCTGAGGAACATTACCAAAGGATAAACTGTTGCATAAGCAATGGCAGGAGCTTCTGATTGTGCAATTGAATTTGCAAATGCCAATGCTGGAGGATCGGTCATACTTCCTGATAACAATCCACAGATTTCAAAAAAATTGCGTTTAAGAATTAATTTTGTGAAAAGCCCAACAATCATTATTGGAATTAAAGTAATGATCGCCCCATAACCCATCCAAATAAAACCATCACCTGAAGCCAAAGTCGGGATGAAGTTTTCTCCTGCTTTGATTCCTACACTTGCCAGAAATAGAACGATACCAATTTCACGAAGCATTAAGTTAGCACTTGGGGTGGTATATGAAATCAAAGAAAACTTATAACCATATTTACTTAATAAAATAGCAATGATCAAAGGACCACCTGCCATACCCAGTTTAATTGGAGTTGGGATACCTGGTATCACAAATGGAATACTACCAAATAAAACACCTATCAATATACCCACGAACAATGGAAACAAATTTGGTTCATTCAGTCTTTTTATCGAATTTCCAATTATCTGCGCAGCATTTTCAATAGAAACATCATCACCAACAATAGTAAGTTTGTCGCCCATTTGTAATTGAATTGAACGGGAAGCTACTAAATCAATTCCTGCTCTGTTAATACGGGTAATGTTTATAGAAAATCTGGATCGTAATTTTAATGAGCCTAAAGTTTTCCCTATAACTCTGGGATTGCTTACAAGCACTTGTTTTGTTGTTAGTTTTCCTGGATGTGTTGCCAGATCAGAGTCACTAAGTTTCCCAATCAATTTAATCAAAGCGGGGATATCGATTTTGTGAGCTACAAGTAAAACTGTGTCTCCTTCTACAAAAACTGTATGAGAATCTGCCAGTTCAACCACATCATTATGCATCACTCTGGAAATTATCGCATCGTTTTTAAAATAATGACTGAACTCAATGACTTTTTTCCCGAAAACTTCAGGATTACTCACAATTATACTCACCTTTTCGGGCAATGCTTCATATGGATGCTGCACTTCATTATATACTTCCAGTTCTTTTTTAATATCAATTCTTGTTATTTTTCTGATGAAAAGCATCGTAATAATGATACCCAATACACCAAAAGGATACGTTACAGCATATCCCAAACCAATATTTGGGATATCGACTCCCGGATTATTTTCAGTTATTTGTTTAAGTGCTTGCTGAGCTGCTCCAAGTCCGGGTGTATTTGTTACTGCACCTGACAAAATACCAACCATCATTGGCATAGACATACCAGTGATAAAATGCAAAACCACTACAGTAACTGCTCCTAGAAAAACAATGCTCATAGCGAGCAGATTTAAAGTTAGTCCTCCTTTCCTGAAGGAAGAGAAAAAACCTGGTCCAACTTGTAATCCAATTGAAAATACAAATAAAATTAAACCAAAGTCCTTTATAAAATCGAGTACATAATGGTTTACTTTAAATCCAAAATGACCAACAGCAATACCAGCAAATAAAACAAAGGTTATCCCCAGTGATATTTTATATATCTTTAACTTCCCCAATACCACACCAATAGCAATTACTATACTGTATAAGAAAATTGTCTGTGCAACCGATTCCTTCCAAAGTAAATCATTAAACCAATCCATACGTTATTTTAATATTTTAAATGGCAAAATTAATTGAAATTATGCATTGGAGGAAAAATAAGTGTTTAAAATTAGCTAAAGACTTATTGGGGAATAATGCCTGACAGTTTTTTCTATTTAATCCAAATTAATCCCTACTGCCGAACGATTGCATCGTATGACAATCTACTTTCCCCTGTTCGTAATAGTTTTCGAAGAACTGTTCGGCGAAACTTTTGTTTCGTCGTTATATAATATAGTATTTTCAATAATTATTATTTTATAAAATGTAGCAAATGCTACAACGATAGTTCGACGTAATAAATATTACGCCGAACCTCTTTGTAGTATATTGTTTAACTAAATAATGAACTACAAGCTACGGCGAACCAAGGAATAAAAACGTAAAATAAATTGATATGATGATATTATTAATCAATTATGATAACTTAAATGGTTTTAAGAAAACTATCATGAGTTCATAGAAGTATGGATCAATCATTTTCTATTAAATTCTATTTGGTGATATGTGAGAAAATATCTTTACTTTCATAATTGATATTTTTCCACAATATTAATAATCATCTCATCAATTTACTATAATTTTGCCACTACAAATAATTAAATTGTCAGAAATAAGTTTATAAAAAAACATACCGCTTCCAATTTCATTTTTGTGAAGCTGAATGTCATTTTCCGAAATCTGTTCAATTCTCATCACTTCCTTTCCCATTAAATCATAAAACACTAATAATAAGCTATGGTTTTTATATTTTGAAAAATCATCAATATAAATAGTAGCTATATCGTTAATAGGGTTAGGATAAATCAGTAAAGGAGATGTTTTATTCAGAAAATTATAATCAGCACTCAATACATTTAAAGCTGCAGCAAGGTTAGGTTTTCTCCCGATTTTATCTGTAGAATTTAAGGAGGGTGTACCCGTATTATACAATAAATCTCTCATCATCATCGGACTTAGCTTTGATCCAAATTGAGCATAATATATTCCTTGATAACACGCAACAGTACCGGCAATTATTGCAGAAGCACCTGATGTTCCACCAAACTCAGCTGTGTAGTCTGAATTATTGTTAATAGAATTGTTATATAAGTCACCATAACCCGAAGTATATGTAGCTTCCCCTTGTGAAAATAAATCAATTCTGTTTCCATAGCTTGAAAATCCAATCCTGCTATTATTTAAACTAGATGCCCCAATAATTATTGCACCTGAATTCCTGAAATTAATATTGAAAATATGTCCAAATGTTAAAGTGTCATCTAAATTATTTGCACCATTTCCTGCCGCTTCAACCACAATAATACCATTGGAGGTTGCTGTTAGTATCGCATCAAATACGGTTTGTTCAATTTCTATTGGTGCACCAAAAGGATGTTGAGATTGTAATTCAATTAACATTACATCACCATAACCTAACACAGTGGTAGCATTTATTATCGCTTGTTCAAATCCCCATGAATTACATGAAGGATCAAGACACATATATGAAATATAAGGATCTACCTTATCTGCTATCCCATTAATTCCAGTACCATTGTGCTCACCAAAAACAATCCCGCATACTGCAGTTCCATGATCTTTATAGATATTATAAGGATAAAGACTGGAGGATACAACAGTTATGGTGTCATTAGTAAATTCTTCGTGGTTAAAGTTTATAGCGCATTCGACATCGCAAAATTTAATATTTTCTCCATTACTACCATTAAATGTCCAAGCATAAATTGCATTAACCCCCACAGGAGCTGCCGAAAGATAATCCTGATATGAAGAAAAATCAGGTGTAATAGGAGGTGGAGCCATGTTTTTATGTGTATAATAAATGACTTCAGTAATTTTTGAATTAATGATTTCATTAAAAATTTCGATTGATTGCTGTGCAGTTACATTTTCTATAATTAATCTGTAATACTTTGTTAAGTCTGGTAGTGTATTTTTTGATAAACTTTCTCCATTTTCCTTGAGTTTTAATAGATAATCTGTTGGATTTTCAAACAGGTTTTTTATTTCATAATCAGTGTTCCTGTTTACAGATATAACAATAGATCGGATTTTATCAAGTTGTTTTGCTATATCGTGATTTCTGGTTAGTTTTAATACTATATTTTTATAATTAACATTAATTGTATCAATTGAACTAATGGATTTCAATTTCTCATCATTTTGTGCATATATATTAAAATGGCATAACAACAAAATGATAATGAAAGAATTAAAACATAATTTTTTAAAAAACCAAAATTTCCTGAGTTTTTTCATTGGTGCCAATTTTAAGGGTTTATATACTTGTTTGTTATTAATGGTTTGTTTTATTTTTGTTTTCTCAATTTTGATTAATATTCATGGATAGCTTATATCCAGACATGTATTAGGTCTTGTGTGCGCCCTGCATGAGCAGAGCACACCCGACAGAAAGTTCTATAAAACAGAAAGTTCTATAAAAACATCAAAAATACAAATTTATTTTATAGAATCAAGAAGTTGGGTGTTAATTTTTCCAGAGGGTGTAAGTCCCTTATATGTAAGGGTAACGTCCCGAAGTATTAGTAAGTCGCAAGGTGGTTAACTGCGAAGTTAGCACTGAGGGAAGCAAGACTATAAAATCCGGTACTAAAAAACAAAAACGGTATATGAGGCATAAATACCCCTGTTCGCCATAGTTTGCGAAGAACTGTTCGGCGAAGCTTTCGCTTTGTCGTTATATAATATAGTATTTTCAAAAATTATTATTTTATAAAATGCAGCAAATACCACAACGATAGTTCGACTTAATAAATATTACGCCGAACCTCTTTGTTGTATATTGTTTAACTAATTAATGAACTACAAGCTACGGCAAACCGAGGAAAAGGAAAAAGATACAAGATAAAAGGGAAAAGATGTATGGGATAAATAAAAGGCAAAGCCTTGTGAGATATAACCGACTTAGGCAAAGCCTAAGCCGAACGGGGATCCTTCGCTACACTCAGGATGACAAACTACCTATAGACAGCTAATAAAAAAAACCGGTTAGCAAATATATTATTGCTAACCGGTATAATGGTTGAGTATAAAAATCAATCAGCAAACAAAGGGAAATCTTTCATCAGATCATTTGCTTCGGCTCTTACATCAGTGATGATTTTTTCATTTTCGACATTCATCAGTACTCTGTCGATCATATCAACAACTTTTATAACATGTTGTTCTTTTAAACCACGGGTGGTTATTGCTGGTGTTCCAACTCTTATTCCAGAAGTTAAGAAAGGAGAACGGCTATCGAAAGGCACCATGTTTTTGTTAATGGTAATATCTGCTTTTACTAATGTATTTTCTGCAATTTTACCTGTAAGTTCAGGTGCTTTAGAGCGCAAATCAATTAACATTAAATGATTATCGGTACCGCCTGATATAACATGGTAACCTTTGCTCATAAATGCTTCGGACATTGTTTTGGCATTTTTCATTACCTGTTTACAATAGTTTAGGTAGGTATCGGTAAGGTCTTCACCAAAAGAAACAGCTTTTGCAGCAATTACATGTTCTAATGGACCACCTTGCATACCAGGGAAAACAGCAGAATCTATCATAGCAGACATCATTTTGGTTTCGCCTTTTGGTGTCTTAATTCCCCATGGATTTTCAAAATCTTTTCCTATTAAAATCATTCCGCCTCTTGGTCCACGTAAAGTTTTGTGAGTTGTTGTAGTAATAATATGACAATGAGGAATAGGATTGTTTAATAAACCTTTTGCAATAAGTCCGGCAGGATGAGCAATGTCAGCCATCAGAATTGCACCAATTTTATCTGCAATGGAACGCATTCTGGCATAATCCCAATCGCGTGAGTAGGCAGAAGCACCTGCAATGATCATTTTAGGACGCTCTTTTAAAGCAACCTTTTCCATTTCATCATAATCTACTTTACCGGTTTCTTTGCCAACTCCATAAGCAACCTGTTTAAAGAAAAGACCTGAAAAATTAACAGGAGAGCCATGAGACAAGTGTCCCCCATGCGATAAATCTAACCCCATAAAGGTATCACCTGGTTTTAGTATTGCCAAAAATACAGCTGCATTTGCCTGTGCACCAGAATGAGGTTGAACATTGGCAAATTCTGCTCCAAACAATGCTTTTGCTCTGTCTATTGCAATTTGTTCTGTTTGATCTACAATCTGACATCCGCCATAATAACGTTTCCCTGGATAACCTTCGGCATATTTATTTGTCAAACAAGATCCCATTGCTTTCAATACCTGTTCACTAACGAAGTTTTCAGATGCTATTAATTCTATTCCGTGCAATTGGCGGTTATATTCCAATTCAATTAAATCAAAAATCTGTTTATCTTTTTCCATCATGTTTTTAAGAGTTATTTATTTGTTGAGAATCATCTTGAATATAAAAAGCCAAAATTAATAACATTTTAAATTTAAATAATTTATTTGACTGATTATTTTTTATTCAGTTATATAATTTTAAACTTTAGTGACTTAAGGACAGATATAAATAAGCCACCAAAACTCCAAAACTCCAAAGTTCACCAATTATATTACAAATTGTTTTATTCCTTGTCCAATATTAACTACATCAAAATTGATTAAATAGCCTAAACGCTTATTTGTTATTTTTAAATGACTTAATATTTGTGCTTCCCATACAGGGTTTATTAAATCTACTGCTTTAATTTCACAAATTATACTATCTTCAACCAATACGTCTAATCTTAATCCTTCTTCAAATGTTATTCCATCATAAACAATAGGAATATCAATTTGACGTAAATATTTTAGTCCCCTTTTAGTTAATTCATGACAAAAACAAATTTCATAAACTTTCTCAAGTAAACCTGGACCCAAATTCTTATGAACTGTGTATGCAGCATCAACTATTTTCTTACCAATATTATCTAATTCATCAGATATTGGTATATATTGTTTTTGGTGCAATTTGGTGTTTTCGTGATTTGGTGGCATTTTTTTTATAAAGCAAGAAATTACTATTAGAAGCTAAAAATAAAACTTAGTTATCTTTAATAATCATCATTCCAAATATAGCTGATATGTTCTTTAATAAAATAGTTTTGATTTCTTCCATATTTTGAATCTTACCGGTTTCTATTGCAACAGATGTTACATCTTTATCAGTAAAACCACAAGGGTTTATATGTTTAAAATAGCTTATATCTGTATTTACATTTAATGCAAAACCATGCATGGTAACAAATCTACTACAACGAACGCCAATTGCACAAATTTTACGGGATAATTTTTTGTTGTCAGTATCTAACCATACGCCTGTAGCTCCATTTAACCTTTCTCCATTTATATTAAAATGTTTTAAAGTTAATATGATTGCTTCTTCAAGATTATAAATATATTGTTTGACACCCATATCGAATTTTTCCATGTCAATAATAGGGTAGCCAACAATTTGACCGGGGCCATGGTAGGTGATATCTCCACCACGATCGATTTTATAGAAACTAGTCTGATTTGCCTGAAGTTGAATGTAATTTATCAGCAGGTTTTTTTCATCACCACTTTTACCAAGCGTATAAACATGAGGATGTTCACAAAACAGCAAATAATTATCTTCTTCTTTATTGATATTATTGTTGCTTTTATTTTTTTCTGCCTTCGATTGTACTAACTTTTGGAACAATTCCTCCTGATAATTCCAGGCTTTTTTATAATCAATTAAACCAAGGTCTTCAAAAACAACTCTTTTATTTAAGTTATCCATTTATTGTTTTAAATAGATTATGTTAATTGTGATATAGAATTTAAAATTTTGTGCCTATAATCAGTGCCTAGCGTTTCGAGTGCCTAGTAAGTTTTATATAATTTTTTTTTATGTTTCACTCTAAGTACTTTAAACTTAAGGCACTTTAAGTACTAAATTAGATACAGAATTAATAATATTGGCAATAAATCAATTTAAAAACATAAACTATTTATGATGTTTTTTGATAAAAGCTTCAATCTCAGGAACCCCTCCCTGGTATATTAAATAACCATTGTAAGGTTCTCTTTTTGTTATTTCATCATTGATAGGAGTTAGCATAATTTCTTTAACTTTCTCCAGGTCGCTGGTTTGCCCTAATGCCCAGCTTAGCTTAATAAAAGCAGTTTCCGGGATCATATTTTCAGCTGGAATAATACCTTTAGCCATCAAGTCGCGACCTGTATCATAAACAAACATATGAACGTAACCCCATAATGTCTGAACTGTCATATAAATAGCAACACCTTTGGCAATTGCTCTTTCTATGGCAGGGTAGATTGGCTTATTCACATGGCCAAGACCAGTACCAATAATAATAATTCCTTTATAGCCATTATCAACCAACGAATCTATCATGTCGGGTTGCATATTGGTGTAATAGTACAACATTGCCACTTTCTCCTCATAATAAGGCAGAATATTAACGTTTCTATCTTTACGACGATGATTATACTCAGTTTTAATAGGTTTTACACCAGCTCTTGTAACAGTAGCTAATGGAGTATCGCCAATTGTTCTAAATGTAGAACGATAGGAGGAATGCATTTTTCTAACGCGCGTACCTCTGTGTAAAAAACCATATTCATCAGAAGTTGGTCCATACATACATACCATTGTTTCTGCAATATCTCCATGACCAGCTGCTGTTGCTGCATGCATAAGATTCAAAGCTGCATCAGAACTTGGTCTGTCAGATGAACGTTGAGAGCCAACCAATACAATTGGAACAGGAGAATTCTGTACCATAAAAGTTAAAGCAGCAGCAGTATAATGTAAAGTATCAGTACCATGACCAATAATAATTCCATCAATACCATTTTCTATTTCCTTGCCAATAGCAATAGCTAATTTTTTATATTGCTCAGGACCCATGTTTTCGCTAAATACAGCAAATAACTTTTCGGTGGAAAGATTACAAATATCTGCCAATTCAGGAACGGCACCATAGAGTTCACCAGGAGAAAATGCCGGAATAACAGCTCCTGTCCGATAATCTAACCTTGAAGCAATTGTTCCTCCTGTTCCTAAAAGTTTTACTTTAGGTAAACCAGGAGTTGTAGGAAATTCTTTTTCAGGAATTTTATAGTTGGCTTTTTTATAACCAACTTCTTTCATATCCGTGATGGTGTCAGTATCAATACCAATGTTATAACCAGTAGGAATTTTCAATACAATATGTTTATCATCATCGTTTTCGGATCTGGGCAAAACAGTACCATTAAAAGTACCTCTTGTTGTAGAAATAACAGCTTGTCCCCAAACTCTTACATTGTATTTCTTTAAAATTTCAAGAGCAGTACCCTTGTATCCTTGGAAAATGTCGTCGTTCATTCGGAAGATTATTTATTCAATTTAATTAATTTAACTTTTTAGCCATACCATTGCTTCTTCTTGCGTTGAAAAAGTTTTGGCAGGTAGCTTAAACCTATTTGTTGTTGATAAAATCATATTTACATAATATTTTTTAAAAACATTACCAGACATTACAACAGCTGCCTTTTTTAAACCAAGTTTAACAGCCTCTGGTAATGCGTATTCCTCAAACCATTTTCTGTTGTCAGTACCTATCACTCCCTGATCTCTTGTATCTGATAAAAAATAATCGGTTCGATGGGTCTTAGCATAATCAAGCAAAACCAAAAATGTATTTTTATATTCAATTGCAGTAACTGTACCCTTCCATACAATTTTGCCAACACTTAAAGTATCATCATGGGATACTACAGCGTAATTGGTGTCTAATAATATTTTTTCCATAATAACTTTATTTAATTTATATTTATTAATGTTTATACAAATAAAATCTAAGTTATTTAATTGGTGGTTTTGTAATTGCATTTAGTTAAAATCGAAATTCTAAGCAGTTTCAACAATTTTTTTAAGTACATCAAGCTCAATATTACCTGTTGCAATTTTTCTAAGCTCACCCATTACCCAATTTACTTTAGCTTCTGGTTTTTCAGACATTTTTATGGTATCGAACTTTTGTTTTAAAAACGAAATCTTGGATGTAATCTCATCTTTTGTTAGTTTTTTAAATTTCAAATTTACCAATACCGATTCAAAGTCCATTTTGGGATGTTGAAAAACAACAGGTAACATTTGTTTCAACAATGCAATATGAATATTATTTTCTTTTACATATTTAAATAATTCGTAAATACGACTAAATAAGAAATCATGAGAAGGAACATAATGTCCTTCGATAAATTTCACTTTATGTCCAAAGAATGTTCCTACAAAACGAGGATTATGTCCCAATTCTGTGATTATTTTCTCAATTAACGGATAAAAATTACGTTTGAAAATATATGTATAAGTGTCTTCAGGGATATTCCAATTTTTTAATTGGTTGAACCTTTCTATTACTTCATTTGGATTTTTAGATCTTAGAGTTTCTATATGCTCACTTTCCAAAGGAATTGGTTTTGAATCAGTATCCGGATACATTCGGTCTGCACCTGGCAATACTCTTTCAAAAATTGTTGTTCCATTTTCAAATGATTTGCGTGTTTCGTTGGGTATGCCATTGAATGCCATTAAGCAACGTTCTTCTATCGTTTCCAATGCTGTTTTAACATCATCTTCTGGTCCCCAGAATATAAGTTGTGCATCATTATCGTTTGCTTTAAGTAATTTTTGTGTTTTTTCCCAATCATTTTCGCTAATATCAGATTCGAAATCTTCGGTATGGACAATATTTGGAACTTCAATACAAGCAATTACTTTTAATCTTTCACTTATTTCGTTAGCAAACATTTTGCCTGGCTGTGTAAAATGAGAAAGTATTCCTTTAAACTCTGGCAAATTAACAGCTACAATTTTATAATTTTTATCAAAAGCTTCTATTATTGGAGCATATGTAAATGAAAAAGAATGAAAATCAATTATATTATGAGCTATTTTCCAGTTGTTTGGTTGTGCGACTCTTGAATTAATTAATTCCTTAACTTTTAATAAAGCCCATTGGCGGAAACACTCATTGTGTGTAAGTTCTGGTATCCATTTGGTGTGAGCAACACCTTTAATCTCTATTCTGGTACCACCTTTGCAACTCACATTAACATCTTCTCTACCAGCTCCAATACCAGTTCTAACCAATCCAGTACTTCTATTTAGGAATCTGATATAGTTGCATGCTTCCATTACTTCATCCGGATTCTTCATATCAGGATAAGTAACAGTTTCAATCAATGGCATACCAAGTCTGTCTGTTTTATATATTCTCACATGCCCAATATCCGAAACTTCGCGGCAAGAATCTTCTTCTAAACTAAGTTGAATTAAACGAACCTTCTTATTTTTTAAAGGTATTTCGCCTTCAACTCCAATAATTGCAGTACGCTGAAATCCGGTTGGAATACTTCCATCAAGATATTGCTTGCGTGTAATATGAACTTCTCCTACAATATTTAGTTTTGATAAGAGTGAAATCTGTATTGCTCCATCCAAAGCCTCCATATTTAAATGAAATGGAGGGGTATCATCCACTTCATATGTACAGGTAGTTTCATTTTTTAATCTATAAATGATATTCTTTTTTGTTTTAAACTCCATCAAAGCAGTTCCATCATATTCGCCCAATTCACTTAATGTAGGTCGCATATGTCTCACAACTTCAGCATCAAAATGATCATTGTCATTATAGACTCCAGCCGGACAATGGCAAAAGAGTTTTTCTTTGGTTTTCAGCTGTTGATGCACTTCCAATCCGGACATAAATCCTATTGCATCATAAGTTTGTTGTGTTGCCTGTTTGCGTGGAACATACCCAACGGCTTTTTTTGTTTCTTCGTAATTTTGCTGGGGATTCAACTTGTTTCTCATTTTAAGTTTTATTCTTTTAAGACCCCAAAAGTAATTATTTACTTTTTCTGATAAAAATAAAACTTATAGTTTTTTCAAATACCGCTTATATAGGGCAATTAACTATTATGTTTAAGTGTTTCTGTGTTATTTAAAAAATATTTATACATTTCTATATTATAAAATCTTTGATGTCAAATTTTCAATTTATGAGATTCGTCGCTGTGCTCTATATGACAGGTTGTTTATGAATAATAGAAGTGAGTGAGTTTGATGACGGCAAAGCCGCCATCAAACTCACCCACCAAGATCTAAATTATCTATCAATTGGAGTTATAACATTTAGAAAAAATGCTTGAAGATTAATGACAATTAGAACCTATTCTCTAAACTTCATATCTATGGTAAAAAGAGCTGCAAAGATTCAATAAAGACTTTGTTTTCTCTTCTCAAAATTATTTAGATTAATTGTTTCTTTGTTTTTCTCTTCCTACTTTTTATTCGCAATATTATTTATTTTATAAGTTGCTCATGAATGCTTTGCATTTGTCTTGATGAAAAAGTAGGCAAAAAATCAAGAACGACAAATGCTTCTGCCC
>DYDE01000116.1 GCA_020718065.1 Marinifilum sp.
AGATAAAAGACCAAAACTTTAACCTTAGCTGGCGCTCGTTTATAACGAGTGCCATGAGACTAATACATGTTAAGCTGGTACACGTTTGTTACGCGTGCCATTAAGTCTAACAGTTGCCAAAAATAGAATGAATCAGTATGGATGAACGAAATCTTATACTATAATAATTTTATTCAAAAATTATTGTTCTAATTAACAATTTTTTGTATTAAAACTATATAAATCATATATTTGTTTTTTTTTAACCCTTTCAACATGAATACCACTTTCATTAAAAGCAAAAAAATTAAAGCATTTACACTACCTGAGCTAATGGTAGTACTTGTTATAATTGGGATACTATTATTATTAGCATTGCCCAATTTAATGCCATTGATTTCTAAAGCAAAAAGCACAGAGGCGCAATTGCAGCTCGAACATGTTTATACCTTAGAAAAAAGTTATTTCTATTTGCATTCAAAATATTCTGCAAATTTTGATGACATTGGTTTTGAACCATCTAAATCTTTAAACGAAGGAGGTACTGCCAATTATAAAATTGCAATAACTGATGCAACAAACAATACTTTTAAAGCAATGGCAACTGCTACAACCGATTTTGATGGTGATGGCACTTTTAATGTTTGGGAAATTGACCAGGAAAAAAATTTAAAAGAAGTTATTAAAGACTAAAATATACTTTTTATAAACATATAATTATAACATTTTACCGGGTTTTCTGTATTACTTCTTTTTATTTATGACCTTATTGCTGACGATACTTATTTTATTTGATTTTTTAATGATTGCTTACCAGGATTTTAAAAGCAAGCTAGTTTCCTGGTTCTTGTTTCCTATTGCATTTATATTATTAGCTTTATATAACATTTCCATAGTAAATCTATATACCCTGTTAACATTTTTCTTATTAAATATTATTATTATTGCATTTCTGATTTTGGTATTGATTGTGTATTTTTTTATAAAAAACAAAAAATTCATCAATATTTTTAATGAATACATCGGATTAGGGGATATTCTCTTATTTGTGATATTGGGTATTGCTTTTTCTCCAATGAATTTTATTATTTTTATGGTTTTGTCATTAACCATTACTTTGATAATATTTGCTGTTAGATTTTTTATTAATAAAAATGTCAATCGCTATATCCCATTAGCTGGTTTGTTTTCAATATATTTTTCGTTAATATTTACTTGTAATACTATTTTTAACAAACCTGAAATGTTTAACGATAATCTGATTAATAATTATATTGCAAAAATAATTTTATAAGCGATGGATTTTATTAAGCTTGATGCCGAAATTCAACAAATGATAACTCCAGAACAAGCCTGGCATTACAAAATTATTCCATCTGAATCAAAATCAGGAACAATTGAATTTTTTATTGATGAAACCCTCAAAAATTCTTCTGTAAAAGATGAACTCGAAATACTTTTTGGAAAAACAATAACCTTAAAACCGTTATCAGCGGATTTAATTCACAAAACCCTTTCAAAATACTACAGAAAAAAAGAACATAAAAAAAGCCAGGCTACCTATCTGGCAAACTATCAGGCCGAAGATTTTCTTTATAAACTTATTGAAGAAGCAAAGTCAATCAATTCGAGCGATATACACATTGAAGCTTATGAAGAGAAATCAAGAGTAAGATTAAGAATAGATGGAAAACTGATAGAAAGGTATATTATCAATAAAGCCGAATACCCAACCCTGATCAATAAAATAAAAATAAAAGCAAACCTCGATATTGCAGAAAAAAGATTACCACAGGATGGCAGGATATTTTTCGATTCTGGTAAAGATAGATTTGATATAAGGGTTTCTGCACTTCCAACTTTGTATGGCGAAAAAATTGTACTCAGGTTACTTAGCAAAGACTCAACAAATGTTGACATAAACGAATTAGGGTTTTCGCAATTACAATTAGAAGACTATCTCGAAGGCACAAAAAAAGCCCATGGCATAGTACTAATAAGTGGTCCTACTGGTTCTGGTAAAACAACCACATTGTACGCAACCTTAAAAATTTTAAATAAAGAACATACAAATATCATCACAATAGAAGACCCAATTGAATATACCCTTGATGGTATAAATCAGGTACAGCTCAAAGAAGCAATTGGCCTCACATTTGCCAGCGCACTTAGAACATTCTTAAGACAAGACCCCGACATTATAATGCTTGGTGAGATCAGAGATGGCGAAACGGCACAAATGGCAATAAGAGCTGCTCTTACTGGTCACCTTGTTTTATCTACAGTGCATACAAATTCTGCCTGGGGTACTGTTTCTAGATTAATAGATATGGGAGTTCCTTCTTTTTTATTGGCTAATACCCTAAATTTAACAGTTTCTCAAAGATTGGTGAGATTATTATGCCCTCACTGCAAAAAAGAAGAAACATTTAACCCTTCTCTTTTACCAAAACATTACATTGCCCCTTTCGAAGTAAAAACACATTTTACTTCTGTGGGTTGCGACAATTGTTTTTATACTGGTTATAAAGGCAGAAAAGCGGTTTATGAAGTAATCCCTATTGATTATGATTTAGCCAATAATATTAAAATTGAAAATCTTGATGTTGTTGAACTGCTAAAACAAAAAAAAGTAAAAAGACTATCAGATCAGGCATTTGATTTGTTATCGACCGGACAAACTACAATTGACGAAATATATACAATCTTATTAAGTAGCAACTATTAATACAATGTAAATGAAATTATTTAAAAAGAAAAACATAATATACTTTGCATTATCGGTTTTAATGTTTTGTTTAAGCACTAAGTTAACTTTGGCTCAGGATAGATATGCTAATATTGAAAACAAGCTCAAATCTTTGGCAGTCGAAATGCCCGGTTTGGAACAGAAAGTTGAGTTGGTTTCTGTTGATGATGTTACCATTCAGGAACTTATTAAGGGGATTGCTAAAAGTAACTCTTTAAATATTACTATTGACCCAGCCTTGAACATTAAAATTGCTAGTAATTTTACCAATATTGATGTTATTGATTTGTTAATGTATCTCTGCAAAAAATACGAATTAGATATTACTTTTATTGGAAACATAATAAGTATCTCAAAATTCAATCCTCCTATAGTTTTACAACCCCGTCCTCCTAAGAAAAAAATTCAGGTAATTTATGATTCTTTGAACAATACATTGAGCATGGATTTAAAACAAGATACTTTGCAGGATGTAGTTAAAGAAATTACAAGAATAAGTGGAAAAAATATTATTTTTTCTCCCGATATAAAAGATAAACCCTTAAACGCATATATCTTAAATGCTCCTTTTGATAATGGTCTTGACAAACTTTCATTATCTAATGACTTACAATTGTCGATAACAGATGATAATTTTTATTTTATTGAAAAGAAAAATCTGGTATCGGTCAACGATGGAAAAGGCCAGAATAAAAAAAATACTGGTAATAAAAACACCAATGAGAATGATTATAATTTTGATTACAATGCGGATAATATAGATAATATTTCAATATCCGCACAAAATGTTCCTATTTCCGATATTATTAAAGCATTATCAAACGATTTGAAACTTAATTATTATTTATATTCCGACCTGAAAGGAACTGTTTCAATGAATGTTGTTAACTCCACCTTTGATAATATACTAAAATATTTATTCAAAGCGACTGATTATACTTATAAAAAAGATAGCTCTATTTATCTTATAGGAGAACGACAGTTTGAGGGATTAAGAAGAATTAAAGTAATGCAATTACAAAACAGATCTATTAAAGATATATTACCTGTTATTCCAGCCGATTTAAAGAAAAATGTTGAAATAAAAGAGTTTCCTGATTTAAATAGTATTGTTCTTTCTGGTTCTAGTCCTATGATTACTGAAATAGAACACTTTATTAGAGATATAGATAAAGTAGTACCTGTTATTTTAATTGAAATTTTAATAGTTGATTCAAAAGCTGGACATACTGTTAGTACAGGTATAAAAGCAGGGCTTGGCAAGTCTGATGTTGTTACAGGAGGTGATGTTTTTCCTGCATTGAATATGAATCTTAACTCTCAAACTATTAATGATTTAATTAATAGTTTTAATGGCTTTGGTATCTTAAATTTAGGTCATGTTACTCCTCAGTTTTATATGAGTATCAAGGCAATGGAAGAACAGAATGTTATTAAATTAAGGTCAACTCCAAAGCTGTCAACCCTGAACGGTCATGAAGCAAAACTTACTATTGGTAAAACAGAATATTATCTGGAAGAGTCTAATAATATTGTTGGAGGTTCGTTATCAACACAAAGTATAATAACAAAAATGTATAAACCTGTAAAAGCTGATCTGTCGGTTACAATAAATCCTACAGTATCTGGTGACGATCAGGTTACTTTAGACATTAAGGTCAACCAATCCGATTTTACAGGAAGAATTTCAGAACAAGCGCCTCCTGGTCAGATTTCGAGAGACTTTAGTTCCTTGATAAGAATAAAAAATGGAGAAATGATTTTATTAGGTGGTCTCGAAGAAGCCAATATAAGTAATTCGGGTACTGGTGTTCCCTTATTAGCCAGAATACCTGTTTTAAAATGGTTGTTTTCTTCCAGAATACAAGAAAAAAGTAAAAGCAAATTAAACATATTTATTAAAGCTACTGTTATCTATTAATTTGAGAAATATCTTTAAAAATATTGACATTTTAAGTCCAAAAGATATTTTGGCTGTTGAGGCTATTTATATTGCCGAAAACAATTGGGAATTTCAATTAGTTAATGTTAAAAAAGTTAAAAATTCTGTTCAGTTTGATAGTATTCGTTCTGTTGCTTCTACTACTGAATTATTCCAACTTATAAAATCTAAAACGCAGGTAAGCTTGGTTGTAACTGGGAGGGGGATTATTAATAGAAAAGTGGCTGTCCAAAACAATGATGATAAAGAAAAAATTATTCAAAAAATATTTCCTGATGCACAGGTCAATGATTTTGTAACTCAGATATTTGATATTAATGACAATTTAAAACTTGTTTCAATTGCCAGAATTGATATTATTGAGAATTTAATTGCACTTTTTTCTAAAAACAAAATTCCTGTTGTAGATGTGAACATTGGCCCTTTTGGAATTAATAATATTATTCCTTTGCTAAATAATGTTGACAGCGTTATATGCAATTCCTTCAAATTAAAAATAAAAGATAATGTTATTTATGATTTTGAAATAACAGAAAATATTGAAGATATAAAGTATTTGGTTAGCGATGCCCCTATTTCTTCAAAATCTTTAATTGCATTTGCCGCTGGTATTAATTATTTAGTAAATTTTAAAGAGTCAAATTCCTCCGAAATTATACTTATTAATGAAAATAAAAAGGAACATTATTACGCCAATCTATTTAAATACGGTGGTTGGGCAATGTTAATTTTCTTCTTTGTTTTGTTATTGATAAATTTTCTTCTATTTGAAAATTACAATAAAAAATTCCAGAAGATTTCTCTTAAAGTATCTGAATATAATTACCTTCTTACCAAATACGATACCCTAAATAACGATTTAAAATCAAAAAAGAAATTTCTTGAAGAAAGTGGATTGTTAAATAACATTAAATTATCTTTTTTTGCCGATAGGGTGGTAAGTGATTTGCCCAAAAACATTAAACTAACAGAATTAAACATATTTCCTTTAAAAGAAAAGCAACAAAAAATGAAAGAAGCGGAGTTTATCCGAAATACTATTTATATAAAAGGGCTTTCTCAAAATGGTACTTTTTTAAATGATTGGGTTAAAATTTTAAAAACCTATAAATGGATTGCAGAAGTTAATATTGTTGATTTTATTCAAGAAAACTTTGCCACTCCTGCTTTATTTAATATCGAAATTAAAATTAAATAATATTGTTCGACAATCTAACATATAAGAAAAAAGTACGTTTGTTATTAATTGTAGCAATTGTTTTTGCTTTAATATCTTATTCTCTTGCTTTTAAAAAAACAATTAAATTATTTAGGGATTATAAAACTGCAAAAAAGAAAATGGAACTGGTGGAAAATGCACCCCAAAAAATCTCTAAAATGGAATTGGAACTTAAGAACCTCGAATATATGTTAGGTACTAAAGATACTACTGTAAAAAACACAAGACAATTGATTCTGGAGAAAACAGCATCCTATTGCCAGGAAAACAATATCATACTTAGAGAGATTCTTCAACCAGTAAATATTGAACAAACAGGGTATAATATCGAACTTAATGTCATTATTCTCGAAGGAGGTTACTTAAAACTTTTAAACTTCATTTATTTAATGGAGAAAAATAAAGTTCTTGGCAAAATATCATCTGTGAAGTTTGCTTTAAATAAGAATCCTTTAACAAAAGAAAAAAAATTACAATCAACCTTATATATTCAAAAAATAAATAAAAAGTAGTGATGATTAAAAAAATATTGCTTTTACTCGTTTCGCTGACGATTTTATTAAATCTTATATCTTGCAACGATATTATAGAACCAGATTTAACTAAAAAGACAGTTGTTCTTGTTTCACCTGCAGATGGTATTACTTCAAGTATTAGAAATCAAACTTTTATTTGGGAAAAAATTAAAGAAACAAAAGAATATAGGATTCAAATAGCGTCACCCAATTTCACCCAAATTCAAGCATTAGTTCTTGATTCACTGGTAACTTCAACAAGATATGCTATTAACTTGTTCCCGGGATCCTATCAATGGAGAGTTAGGGCTGAAAATGCCAATTCACAATCTAGTTATACAACCTATTCTATTACTATTGATAGTACCAGCAATCTTGCGAACATTACAGTTATTTTATTATCTCCGAATGATTCTTTATTTTCCAATTCATCTGTTCATAGCTTCACTTGGCGACCCGAAGAAAATGCAAATAAATATGTTTTTGAATTAAGCAGCGGCTCTTATTATAATTCGGTTATTACAACAACTAACAGCAATAATAATGTTAGTTTTTCATCTTTAGCTGATGGTTGGTATAAATGGGGAGTACAGGCACAAAATGATTATTCCTTGTCGAAATATACTTATAGAAATCTTTTAATAGATAGAGTTGCACCTGCAAAACCTGTCTTGGTTTTGCCAGCTATTAATGCCTATGTTTACGATTATTTACCAGTAACTTTTACCTGGACAAGAGCCAATGATAACGGTTCCAGAATTTATGATTCACTTTATATCTTTACAGATTCTTTATGGACTAATCTGGCATATTCTGCAAAATCATACACAAAAAGCTTTGTAGTAGATTCCACAAAATTAACAATGGGTCCACATTTTTGGTTTGTAAGAGCTATTGATGCTGCCGGTAATTCCAGTGAATATAGTGATTATCGAAAATTTACTATACATTAATATTTAAATGAAAAATAAAAAGACATTATATTTTTTGATTCCTTTGGTTGTCATTGTCTGGGGGCTTTTATTTTATAAAATATTTGGCTATATTGGCGATAAAAAACCTGATAATCTAAATACAATGTCTGTTAATATTAAATCAGATACGACAATTGATGTTGATACCTTTAAACTACTGGCAAACTACGATGATCCTTTTCTGGACAAACCTTATCAAATGGAAGAAAGTCCAATCTTTGAAAACCAAAACGATATTATAAAAACGCCTCCTCCAAAGCCTAAACAAACCGAAGTAATTTCAACTATTCCTTGGCCCAAAATTTCTTATGGTGGTATTATAAAGAATAATATTTCAAATAAAACTATTGTAATTGTTTACATTAATGGTTCTGGAAAAATTATGACTTTAGGTGAATCCAGTAATAATGTTTTACTAAAAAAAATATATAAAGACTCAATCATAGTAGAATTCAATAAGGAAATTAAAAAATTTATAAAATAAATAGTTATGTCAAAAAATATATTTTTTCTAACCTTTACTTTTGCAATTATTTTAAATTTATCTTTTGCGCAAAAGCCTACCCCTGTTAAAAAAGTAAATTCTTTTTCTATAAACACCGAAAATTATTTTGCAAAAATTAATGTTTATAGAACCACAAATGTTAAAATCAAGAAAGATGAAAACTTAATGTATTATTGGTATTATAGCAATGCTGTTCATGTTTCGCAGGGCGATGTGGGCGGTATGGTATTGCACGGTTCTTATACAGCTTATTATAACAACGAAAATCTCAAAGAAAAAGGAGAATTTAACAAAGGTTTGAAAAACAACAAATGGGTTACCTGGTATGAAAATGGTAAAATAAATGAAATAGCATATTATAAAAATGGAATACAGGAAAAATATTTTTTCAAATATGCTCCTCAGGGGAATTTACTTTTCAAAACCCACTACAAAAACAACAAATTAAATGGTTATTCTTATAAGTATGATGTCGATGGAAATATTTTATCTAAAATAAAGTTTAAGGATGGCAAAGAAATGCCATTTAAGCCTGGCATATTCAAAAAAATGTTTTCAAAAAAAGAAAAATCTGACAAGAATGATTCTATAAAAAAATCTGATAAAAAATCCAATTGTATCTTTAAACGTGTTTTAAAGAAAAAAAACAAAAATAACACAAAAGAAAAGTCAAATAAAACGGTTCCAGTTAAAGAAAAAAAATCCGACAAAGCATTTTTAAATAAAATAAAAAGCTGGTTCAAAAAAGATAATGAGTCAAAAAAACCTTCTAAATAAGAGCAATTTTTGGAATAATACGTTTTCCGGAAAAGTAAAATCATCAACACTCATCTATTCTGTGTTTATTTCTTTATTTATATTATTGATTTGTGGTGCTTTAGTTTTGCTTTCTTTTTTCAACAGGGTTTATGTTGAGTCAATAATAAAAAAAGACAAGCTGATATATAATGCTAATTCCGGTATAAATCTGCTGATTAGTAATCCTGAACTAGTTAACTATAATGAAAACAAATCAGTTTTGTTATTTGATTCAAAAAATGATAGTATTACTATTTCAAAAAAAAAATGGGGAATATTTGATGTTTTTTATTGTAAAGCATTTTGGAAAAAAAATGTAGTTGAAAAAATAGCTTTAACTGGTAGCATTTTAAACGAAAAAGACGAAATAGCATTATATGTTACTAACAGAAACAAACCGCTATATTTGTGTGGAAAAACAATTATTAAAGGGAAATGTTACTTACCTGCCGATGGAGTTGCTCGTGCATATATTGAAGGAATGAATTTTATTGGAAACAAACTGGTTGATGGTATAATTTTAAAAAGTGCAAATATTTTGCCGCAACCTAATAAAGAAATTCAGGAATACAACATTTCCAATATTCAAAAAGAATATACTAAAGATAGCTTAATAATTATCGAAAAAACGATTATTACAGATTCATTAAAGAATTCGTTCACTCAAAAAACACTCGTTGTTTATTCCCAGAATACAATTAAATTAGAAAATTATTCTAAGGGAAATATTATTGTCTTTTCTGATAAATGTGTGGAAATATCCAAAGATTCTAAAATTGAAGACATTATTGTTTGTGCTCCTTATATTAAGATAAACAAAGGATTCGAAGGTAGATTACAAGCTCTTTCTTCCGATTCTATTTTTGTTGATGAAGATTGTTATTTAAAATATCCTTCTTCTCTTATGGTTGTCAATACTAAGATTTGTGATAAAGACCCTTTCATTAATATTAATGAAAACTCAAAAATAGGAGGTGTGGTTTTTATGTTTAAAAAAGTTTATCAAACCAATCATAATTCCTATATTTATATTTCTAAAAACACTAAAATTAATGGCCAGGTTTATACCAATGGGATAATTGATCTTAAAGGAAGTGTTTTTGGTTCTGTTTATTGCGATAAATTTATTCTGCAAACAGCTGCTTCTGTTTATGATAATCATTTACTAGATGCTGTTATTGATTTGTCTAAGCTTTCTAAACATTATGTTGGTGCAACTTTCTTTACTAATGAAGGTAAAAGAAAAATTATTAAGTGGTTATATTGAAAAATAAAATAAAAGGCTCTACTTTAATAGAAGTAATTGTTTCAATTACAATTACGATGATTGTTTTTGCTATTGCTATGCAGATATTTGTCAATGTTTTCAGAAGTGATAATTATTATGCTAAACTGAATGCTTTTCTTGCAATTAAAAAAATAGAAGTCGATTGTAAAAAAAACAATAAATTTTATGATGAGAAAATTTCAACTGACGAACTTGATATTTTCAAATCTATAATACCATACAATGGCAGTAAAGATATTCAAATTCTTTTAATAGAAGCATACGATTTAAAAGGTAAAAAACTTGTTGAACACAAAGAGCTAATATATTTTTACTAAAATAAATGAAAAAACTTAAATCATTTACTTTGTTTGAAATTGTTGTTGTAATGGCTATTAGTACATTTGTTGTAAGTATTTCTCTTGCTGTTTATGAATTAGTTAACATTCAGTTCATTAATTACAAAACAATGAATGAAAAAATCAAAGAACTTTATCAATTTACATACGCTATTCAAAACGATTTTGAAGAAGCATACATTATATCAAGTGTGGGTAAAGACATAAACTTTGAAATGAAGAACAATGTAGTTTGCATTTATACTTTTACGGATGATTGTATAGTTAGAAAAATTAAAAATAGTACTGATACTTTTAAAATAAATGTTATAAATATAAATAAGTTGTACAATGGCATATCTGGTGATTACGGAATTATTGATGAATTGAATTTTGAGTCCAATGCATTAGACAATTTTCAGGAGTTTTCTTTTTATAAAAAATATGAATCAGATGTACTTATGGAACAAGAAAAAATTGAATAAACACTTAAGTAATGTGTTTTAATTTAAAATCTTTTGAAATAGGTAATACAATATTTCAAAAAAATATCTTAAAAAATGGCAAATATCAATATTGATAAATTAAAGAAAAAAAGTTCCCGAAAACCAGAAAGTTCTGAGAACAATAACTTTTGGAGGACAATTCTTACAAAAGACATCTCATTATTTGGTAATAAATTGAATGATAAGAAAAAGCAAGGGTTTTATAATGATATGTACACGCTACTCTCTTCTGGTATTGATATCAAAACAACTTTGGAACTTATTTGTGACGAATATACCAAGAAAAATGACAAAGCAATTTTTGATCAAATAAAAAACAATGTTATTGAAGGAAATTCTCTTTCTACTGCTCTTAAAAATTCAGGATATTTTTCTGATTATGAAATATACAGCATTAAAATTGGAGAGGAAAGTGGAAGACTAAATGAAATTCTTAAAGATATTTCTGATTTTTATACTAGAAAAATTGAACAAAAGAAGAAATTAGTTGGTGCTTTTTCATATCCTGTATTGGTTTTATGTGTAGCAATTATTGCTGTAATTTTTATGTTAAATTATATCGTTCCAATGTTTGAAGATGTGTTTAAAAGATTTAACAATAAAGAACTTCCTTATATTACTAAAGTAGTATTGAATTTATCTCAAAGCTTCTCTCGTTATTTTTTATTGATTTTAGTTATATTTAGTGCTTTGTTATTCTTTCTTTATCGGGTAAGAAAAAAAGAGTTATTTCGCAAAATATCTTCTAATATTATACTTAGAATACCGCTTTTTGGTAATATTATTAAAAAATTATATTTAGCTCGTTTTTGTTTTTCTATGGAATTACTCACAAGTACAAAAGTTCCTATATTAACAGCTATTCAACTTCAAAAAAAAATGATTGGGTTTTATCCAATCGAAAAGTCATTGGATACTATTGAATACGATGTGCTTCATGGTAAACCATTACATATAAGTATGAAACAGTTTCCTATTTTTGACAGAAGAATAATTTCTTTAATAAAAGTTGCTGAAGAAGTAAATCAGCTTGATGTGGTTTTTGGTCGTTTAAAAATTCAATATAACAATGAAGTTGATTATAATACATCTATGATTAACAGTATTCTTGAACCGCTTATGATTGTTATTGTTGGAGCATTTGTTGCAATAATTCTTATTGCAATGTATCTCCCGATGTTCCAATTAAGCACTTCCTTTGCAAACTAATTCAAGTCAACTAAATACAAGTAAAAACAAGAAATAAAAGTTTTTGCCCTTCCCCACGCCTTACCCTTCTGTTGTTTTTTTCTGTCACACTTTTTGTATCAACGCACATGCAGCACATTGCCTTTTGCTTTTAAGATGCTTTAAATTTATAAGGTAAAAGCAAAAGTCAATAAGCTGCACCAACCCACAAAACAAAAAGACGTGTTGCCTCCAACCACCACCACCGGCAGCACTTGCGCCAGAAATGCGTCAAGCATTCACGAACACAATAATAAAAAGTACATAAACCTGTGAGTAAAAAAAACAACCCAAAGCTATTTAACATAACAGCTTCTTATGGGAACACGATATGCGCCCTGTTATTTCATTTCAGGTCGCAAATGTATTTCTTTATAAGGTATATCCTGTCCCATAAGTCAATTATGTTAAATAGCCCCACGCCCACCCACATCGTTAAATACACATTTGTCCTTTTCGTTTACATTTCCTAGCCTGAAGGCTAAAAAGGTTCCCACTTCCCATCACACGCCTACGCAATGGTTTTGTCATGGTTTTTGATAAGCCATGCTGCTGCAATCGTAGCTCATTCTCTCGTTTCTGCTCCATTCGTGCTGTTCGCTCCCCAACCCACAATCCTAAGCAAGCTCACAGACCCTCATTTCGCTTCATCTCGTTCATTCGCTACCATTTCGCAGCCCCACAAAATGCGGTTGCCTCATAAAATCGGCAACCCCATTTCCTTTCCTGCCCCTAAAATCAAAAACACATGCCAAAACCGCCACCACCATCTATCACACTTCCCACCACAGCCCTTGGAAACATTTGTCAACTATACCCACCCACCACAACCATTTGTCACTTGTATTAACTTCACTCCAATCCCTTAAATGAATAAGGTATGAATGATATTGATGATAATAAAACCTTGCAGCAAAGATAAGCCCCCAACGCTCTTGCAAGGTCAAGCCCTCCGGGTTTTGATGAAAAAATCTCCCCCTTTAAGGTAGTATTTTTTCATCAAAAACCTTGCAATTCAGCCAACCCACCGCTTTTTTGATGCTTAAGGTTTTATTGTTTGGTGTTTTATTTTTATTCTTATCTATTTACCAGTAAGGCTTCCAGCCCGAAAAGTTATAAAAAGATTTCAACAATTCCCATTTTGATGATAAAAATGCAACATCCATTATTTTTTAACCAAGAAAATCAAAGCAAATAAACCACGCTGATTATTTTTTACTAAGCAAAATAAAGCGTGAAGTAGAATAATGTACTGTAATGTCTTATAAATCAGTAGTTATAGAATGTTTTACTTGTTTTTGTGCTTATCTTTGTAGTACATTTTAAAACTGCAATTATGATACATTCAATTTTAAATTTCATCCTCGGAGCAGCTGCAACAGCTGGCACCGTTTCCGCCATTGATGGCATCAATCCGAATAACTTCTCTACCCTCGATGAACTGATTAAATATGTTATCAGTATAGTAGGAGGGATTCTTGCAACAATTATCATAAACATTCTAAAAAAGAAATTTCCTGAATGGTTCCAGAACCAGAAGAAAATTTCAAAGTAATTAACACTAATCAAGTCCGTATCAAAGCCTAATCAAGGCCGCTTAATTCAACATAAAATAATTAATATTTTTTAACCTTTAAATCTTAAAATTATGGCAATAGTTCAAAATCCAATAACAGGTAGGACTAGAAAACAGTATGGTCCTTCTGTTTTTTCAAAACAGTTTGGTAAAAATACCTTACGAACAAAACCACTTCAAGTTAAAAACCCTAAAACTGCAAAACAGTTAACCCAAAGAAAGAAGTTTTCAACTATAGTAAGTGTGATCAAACCTGTAATACCAGTAATTAACAGTGTTTATGCTGGTAGCCTTTCTGACATGTCTCCATTCAATAAAATTACCAGTATTAATGTTAAGAATGCTTTTGCAGGCACTCCACCAGTTTTAGATCAAAAAAAATTGGTACTATGCACTTTTGAAGGAAGTACTGTAGATACAGTGACAATAACTGCTGAAGCAAACCAGGTAATGAAAATTGATTGGGTACCTAATACAACAAATGCAGAAGAACTTGCAAGTTCAATTTCATTTGTTATGTTTAACTGCACGTCAAATGAATCAGTTTATTTCCATAATGTTGCTTTACGTTCTGCTGGCACTGCAAATGTCACTGTTCCTAAAACCTGGGTTGGTGCTCTCACAACAATACATATTCAAACTACTGATTTTAATCAGATTCTTTCCAATGCTCCAAAACAAATTCTAAAGTACAAAGCTGGTTCTGATTTAGCAAACGTTGTGAAATAATTGTGAAGTATTTTGAAAATAAAAAAGGTTCAATTTTTGCAAAAAAAATCAGAAAGTCCTAGATAAATAAGAAAAGAGATATATGTTTTAGTATTGTTTTAGTACTTAATAAAAACCCCCTGAAATGCTTTGATTTTCAGGGGGTTTCTTGTCTTCCGTGTGATCATGCTGGGACTCGAACCCAGGACCCCTGCCTTAAAAGGGC
>DYDE01000117.1 GCA_020718065.1 Marinifilum sp.
AATATCTTTCCTTAAAAATTAAAAAGAGGATGTATTTTATTTTAGATTCAGTACGTCAAAGAACATTTTTTTTACCAAAAGGTTAAAACTTTTTTTGATACAATATCTTTTTGGTAAAGGGTAAATGTTCTTTCGATATTATTTATTTTAAATGATTAACCTACAATTTTATTTTTTAAAGTATGATTTTAAAAATTATATTTCAATTGTTTTTAATATCTAAAATTATACCAAAACAATATCAGTTTTAATGATTTAACATTTTTTGTAAAAAGAGAATATGGCTTTAGCCACATCAAAATATATCAATTTCAAAAGTAGGGGAGAAAGAAGGTTTTTGTAATAATAATTGTTTTTAAGAGACTTATTTGTTTTCTATTTGTTATTGTTTGCCAAAGAAGCACCTTAGGTGCGGAATTATGGTAGAATAGAAAGATCAAAAATCCTTTTAGAGCCTCTACAAAGCTGAAATTAATTTAACATATAACAAAAAAAATCAGCAGTTTTTTAACTGCTGATTTGTAATAAATAAAAAAATGAAAAAAGTATTATTTATTTAAAGTAATCTTCTTTGTAATAGTTTGACCATTAACCGTTAATTTTACAATATACATACCCGCATCAAGTTTGCTACCATCAAAGTCTATAAAATTAACTCCTGGGTTTACATTGCCCAAATTATTGGTATAAACATTTTTTCCAACAATATCATAAATGTTAAGCACAGCCTTTGATGTTTCTTTTAAATCGAAAGCTATTGTGGCTTCATTGTTAAAAGGATTTGGATAAATATTTAAATTGTAATCATTATTTGCAACAACTTCGTTTACACCAACCAATATTGATGATAAAGAAGCAGAAGTACCCTGAAGAACTTCTTTTGTTGTAAAATCCTGAACAAATACATCCATTTCCAAATTAGCAAATACCCAACTTGCATCTAATGTAAAAGGAATATCAAAAGTTTGAGTATTTCCACTTGTAAAGTCAAGTACTGTACCTGTTGCTGTTGGAACGATTAAACGGCAAATATGATTAACTTCTGTTAACCCACTACCCCAATTGTGTGCACGGTGAGATTCAGTAAAAATAACCATCAATTTCATATTGGTACTGGTGGGTGTTCCAACTTTATTGACAACAATATGAGCCATATAATCGTTACCACTAACTTGAGATATGGTCTTTTGTATAGTGAAATCAGATAAAAGAGCTTGTCTTAAATTGTATTTACCTAAAAAAACAGAATACAAACTAGTAGGAGAAGGGTATCCGCCATAAGATCTTTGAACTCCATCAAAATAAGCATCAGGATTACCTGGACTAGCGTAGAAAGTTTTGCGAGCAGTAGAATAAGAATTAGTGTATTGGTTATAACCTTGACCGCTGTTGTGGTATTCAATAATAGCAACGCGTAAATTATTGGTTAACATATCCGTGGCGCCTCTAGCTGCGCTGGGGCAATAAGGTCAGCCAACATAAGTTGTGTTGATTTCAACCACAACTTTTTCTCTTTGCACTTGTTGTGCATTTGTCATAAAAGCAACAAAAGCAAAAACAATTGCTAAAATGTTAATTTTTTTCATAGTTTTTCTAGTTTTAGAATTAATAATAAAATTGAAATACAAATATAATTTAAAATATCATCAAAAAAAAATTACATATATGTTTATTTAAATAGTTTAATAAAGAAGATTATTTTGAGAGTTTATTAAAAACAAAAGGGATGTTAAATTAACTCATCATCTTGTTTTTCAAATATTAGCACTAAAACACCTCTATCTCATCCACAAACAACCATGCATATCCATTTTCTCCACGCCATGAAGGAAGATTTCCGATATTGGTTATGCTCAGCTTTACATATCTTGCTTCTACTTTATTAAACATCAGGATAAACGTTTTGTTTTGCTTGTCGATCTTCTTTCCCCAGTCTTCATTTGTAATGCTGGCAGCATTTTTCCAAGATTTGCCATCTAAAGATGTCTCCACTGAAATTGTTTTTGGCAATAATATCCAGGATTGGCTGTCGTCCATACAAGTTACTTTCACATTTTCGATAAAAGTATTTTTTTCAAGATCTATGGTTGCAATGGCATCTTTGCCATACCATCCCTGCCACATTAATTGATAATCAGAAGTACCATGAATACCATCCACAAGACATCCTTCTGTTGCGGCATATTTTGGATCGCAGGGGATTTCGAAACTAATGGGTTTGTTTACTGCAAGATGTTTTACACAACCATTATTAAAATAATTCATCATTGAGTTTTCATATTCCATAAGCGATAACTTATTTTCATGCGTTCGTTTCAATCCACTTTTGGATGCGATGTTCGTAAAATCATTAAGCATTTTCAGTGCCTCCTCTTTTACAACATAATCACCATTGGTGTTTTTTGCAAAAATCCAATCGTTGGTAAAGGGGATAGATTTACATACTTCTAACCAGGCATATCTTACTGAATTCATAGCAACATTTACTCTTTTTTGTTTTTCTACATCATCTTTCACCGCATTCAATGCGTTTTCGAAAATTTTAAAATAGGTAGTTAAATTTGCAATTGAAAGGAACCCATTAACATGATTGACTGGTGGTTCAGTGCCAAGTGTTTTGGCAGATCTTATAAGTTCAGCCGTTTCTATGTCTATGTATTGTCTGATAAAAGGACCAGCTGCTCCATAATATCCATTCAGGAAATCATTCATAATTGAATCGGAATTAGCTTCGGGATTCCACATTAGCTTTGCCAGCATATAACATCTTAGCTTGTTAAATTCTCCTCCAACATCGGCGTATCCTTGCTCAAAAAGCATATTCACATGGTTTCGTGCAAAAAGTTTAATATTTGGAGCCAATACATGAAAATTGGGAAATGGATTTACAATGTGTTGGAAGTTGATGAGGTAATCCCATACCAGTATATTAGAACTAACCTTTGCCCATGATTCTATATCGTTGGTAAAACTACCTGTTCCTGTATAATAATCAATAGGTTTTGAACGTTCGCATTCTATAGAGCAAAGCATAATGTTTACATTGGGGAGAGGTTTGGTAATTGTAGGTACCTGCCTACTGTATTGGTAAGCCAGCGTTGAAACAACCTTGTCAGGGAAGTTCTTGGCAACATCATTAACAAAACGAATGATGCTTCCCGAAGGAGAACCTTCAATGCTGTCGATCATGCGACATTTATCGCAAAGGCAGTAAGAAAAATTATCCATTTGGCTTACCGACCAATACTTTGCTTTAGGATTTTTTGCTATTTCTTTTTTTAAAGACTTGATGGTAATTTTTAATACCTCAGGATTTGACAAACATAACTGATCCTTTACCCTTATCCCATTTCGCATAGCAAAGTATTCAGGATGAGATTCAAAATAAATTTCAGGAGAAACAAGTTTATGCATGGTGTGCACCCATAAACCCCATCCGAATGAGATCTGACTAGCATTGTCTTCGGATTGTGTAGCATTGCTCAGCATATTCCATCTGGAATAGCCTTCCTGAAAAGCTTCATAATAATAAATTGTTCTGAAAGAAAATGCAGGATTGGAAACTTCATAAATACAAGGAACTTCAAAGTCCTGTTTTTTAGGAATTACGATGGCATCGTGCGCATAATACCTGCAACCCATATACTTTTCGAAGAAAGAATAAACTGCATTTTCTAATCCTTTTGTTGTTTGTGCTGAAAAGATAAGATTGTCATCTATGGTTTCTATTATAAATCCTTCATCAGTTAAAACAGGTTTTTCATTCTTAGTTCGGAGAACAAATGCAATCTTGGTTTTGGTCAATGTTTTACTATTGCTAAAAAGAAGGGTATGACCAGAAATTTGTTCAAAATACTTATTAAAAACAATGGCTGCATTCATCATCTCTTTGTTTTTCGGATTACTCAACCATATAGAATGAAAAGATTTCCCATCTTTTATTAAATAAAATGATGGAGAAGCATAAGTTGTAATAATTGTAACTGATATTGTTATTAGAAAAAACAATTTTTTCATATATGTATTTTTATGTGATTTTTTTTACAAATAGCAAATCCATTACTTTTCTATCTTAAACACCCATGCAGCCGAATTGCTATTTGCTTTTATCAAACTTTCTGGTAACTGCAATACAATGCCTTTGTTTGTTAGTTTATAATTGATTTTTGCATTTGCCCCCAACAAGCTTACTTTAACTTTTTTAAAATCAGTCAAACTCACTTCTATCTTTTTAGGCAATGAGTTTTCATCTTTTTCAGGCAGATAAATTGCAAAGATGGTATCTCCTTTCGAAGTATATGCTACCTTGCCTTCCTGATAAGGTTTAAAAGGTCTTGTACCATAAATACCTTCACCATTAATAGCTATCCATTTTCCAATTTCACTTAGTCTTTCATAAACTTTTGGATCAAAATCACCTTTGGCATCAGGACCTATGCCTAATAATAGGTTGCCACCTTTAGCCACAACTTTCACCAACAATTGAATCAATTCTTTGCTTGTTTTAAACTCATCATTAGGGTTGTATCCCCAGCTATATCCCATGGTGATGCAGCTTTCCCATGGTTCGTTTAATGCGACATCTGGTGTTTTTTGTTCAGGGGTGAGGTAGTTTTCATATTCGGTTTGCACCCAACGGTCAACTACTAAAATATTTGGTTGTTTTTGTCGGGCATTTGTTACAATTGTATTCATATCAATATCCTGATCGTAGGGATATAAACAAAATTCGGCAACAGATTTATTGATTGTGTTTAGAGGTCTAACCCAACAACCATCTAACCAGAGAATATCTATCTTTCCGTAGTCTGTCATTATCTCGTTTATTTGGTTTTGAGTGTATGAAACGAATTGTTTCCATCTTTCCGGGTGTTTGCTGATATCGTAATTAGGGTTCCTGTCTTTGGGAGGAAGATAGGGCCACCAATAATAAGGAGAAGTCCAATCGGGTTTAGAGAAGTATGCCCCCACACTAATATTTTCTTTTCGAAATGCATTAAATATTTCTTTCATTACATTGGAACGAGGATTGGAGCTAAAAGGACAAGCATTGTCTGTTATTTTAAAATTAGTATATTTGGAATCGAACATACAAAAGCCGTCGTGGTGTTTGGAAGTGAATATCATATATTTTGCTCCGGCAGCTTTAATTGCTGTTGCCCACTTTTCAGGGTTGAAGTTCACAGGGTTAAATTGGGTTTTAATGTTTCGGTAATCATTTGCAAAGCCAAAATAATTGTTTTCATAACCTTTGCGGTCTATCCAGTTTTCATCTTCCGGACATAATGCCCAGGATTCAACAATACCCCATTGTGCATACAATCCCCAATGGATAATAATGCCAAATTTTTTATCCTGCCATTTGCTTAGTTGTTCTAATGTGTTTGACTCTTTAGGCCATGTATATGGTGGGGTTTCTTTTTGTCCGAACACATTAAATGAAATAAGGAAAACAATAATAAATCTAATTTTTTTCATCATATTTTATTTTGATACAAATTAAAACAAATTTAGGATTGGAAAACTCTTTTCCCAATCCTAAATTAATAATTTTTAATGAAGCAAAGATTTTTAAATGTATTTTTATTTTATAATTACCAAGCTCTGCGAATCGATGCTAGTTCCAGCATATAATCTATAATAATAAATTCCACCGGAAAGATTATTGGTTTCAAAAATTACTTTATGCGAACCGGCATTTTCTTCATTATTAACAAGTGTTTTTATCTCTTTTCCATAAACATCATAAATTACCAATTTAACATTGCTTTTGTATGGAAGTATATAATTGATTGTGGTTTGATTTGTAAAAGGATTTGGAAAATTTGATAGTGACAGATCAACTTTATTTGCAAAATTATTAATACCTGAAGTAACAGAGATGCGACCATAATATACATCTTCTTCTCCATTAAGAGTATTGGCCCAGGCAAAATGTGCTCCATTATTATCAGAAATCATATGAAAATAATCGCCCATTTTCTGCTGATTTGGCCATCCAACATGTGAGTCAAAATAATCGGAAAGTTTTTCATTTACTGACCATGTATCTCCCTGATTTGTGGAATATGAATAATAAAGAGCTGATTGAATTGGTCCTACAGGAGTATTTCTTGTATCAAGCCAAATAGCATCAATACGCCCGTTTGGAGCTACCGACATTGTGCCAAACCATTGAAAACTAGCAGAGCCGGCATCGTCATTTATTCTTTTAGGTGTTGCAAGCCAGGTAAGACCGCCATCTGTGCTTTTAGAGAACATAACATCCCCAGGATCACCATTTGAAATTCTTTCTACCGATGCAAGTACATATACATTTCCATGACTTGATCCGTTTGAATGATCAACATCAACGTAAGCCTGGCCAAGTAAACCTGCAGGGTTAACATCTATTCCTGAATTTAATCCACCATCAAGATCAACGACTGAAGAAAAATCCCATGTAACTGGATTTGCAGGATTTTTTGCAGATGTAGATTTGGAAACAACAATATCTCCAAAGTTGTTTGCTCCAACTGTATATAATTCACCTTCAGGACCAACGGTTAATGTACCCCAATGGGTTTGACCTTCAACAGCAACACAGTTTTCATAGCTGGTTCCATGGTTGATAGAACGTGTAAAATCATTTGGTGTGCAAATACTATAATACCAATTCCAGTTAGAATAAATATTACCAGCACCTATACTATTTGTTTTATCTATTACCATCCATTGCTTATCTCCTCCCTGTGCGTCAACTCCAGCATCCCATGTAAAACCAGTTCCAATATTTTTAAATACATCACAAGTATAATCGGTACCTGAAGATGTAAGGCTATTATAAAAAAATCTGCCTGTTGCATCGCAATCCAAAACAGGATCAGAGCGAAATACTCCAGGATTGATTACGCCAGGAAAAACCCATGAGTTTCCACCATTTGTTGAATAACCATAGCCAGCCTGTCTGAAATTATTAGTAACAGTGTTAAACTGACGCCATCCAATTACCATTCTATTGGGATTAGTTGGGTCAATAGCAATAGAAGGTTCGTTTGCTGCATCACCTATAATGTTGTATCCGTTTGCATCTACATTTACTTGTGTTGTAAAGAAATTACTTTTCCTTATAGTATATGCAGGAGAAGTTTTTATTTCTCCTATTGGATTTGGATTGTACTTGTCATCAGGTAACTCATTGTGCAAATTTGTCCATATTGGTTTCTTGACATCTTCTTTCTGAGCAAATACATTATTTACAAAGAAAATTGTCGAAATTAAAATAAAAGTAGATAGTGTTTTCATGTTAAATTTTATTATTTGTTTTATATACAAAGATATGCATAACTTTATTTGCATTTCTGTAAAATTTATAAACGGTAGTATATTTTAATTTAACGGTAAATTGGTTTTTTATTTTATACTTGAAGAACGTTAAAGGAAAAGGAATAGGTGCGATTGGCTATGCTGAATATTTAGAATCATCTCTTTGTAAAATATTTCTTATTTGTTATGCAAGGAGTATCAATTCATTCAGAATGATACCGAGTTGCGTTCATTGATATAATTTCATTATGAAATTTTAATGAACTGCATCGGCATAATACCAAGTAAGCATTCATTATCGAATAATTCTTCTATGAATGCAACTTGGTATGAGAACTGTTTTACTTTGATTTGTTGATTTGCAAGAGAGCTATTAATACATTTCAAATTCAATATATTTATATTCTTTCTAACAATACTACATTTTCAACATGGTGGGTATGTGGAAACATATCAACTGGTTGTATTATGGTTACAATATAATACTCACTTAGTAAATTAATATCTCTGGCTTGTGTTGCAGGATTGCAACTCACATAAACAATTCTTTCTGGCAACATTAAAATTATCTGTTCAATTACTTTTTCGTGCATTCCTGCTCTCGGGGGATCTGTAATAATGACATCAGGTTTGCCATTAGCTTCAATAAATTCATTATTAAGCACTTTTGCCATATCTCCTGCAAAGAAGCTTGTATTTGTGATGTTGTTTGAAATTGCATTTTCTTTTGCATCTTCAACAGCGGTTTCAATATATTCAATTCCAACAACCTTTTTTGCTTTTGATGCTACGAAGTTTGCGATAGTCCCTGTTCCCGTATAAAGATCATAAACAATTTCTTCACCTGAAAGTTGGGCAAAATCTCTTGCAACTTTATATAATTCATATGCCTGCTCCGAATTGGTCTGATAAAAAGAAACCGGACTTATCTTAAACTTCAGTCCTTCCATCTCTTCAACAATAAAAGGATTACCTTTGTAAAGACATAGTTCCTGATCTGTGATACTATCGTTTTTTTTTGAATTTATTATAAAAAACAAAGAACATATTTGTGGAAACTGTTGATGGATATAATCTAAAAAATTTTCCCTGCAAATTTTATCTTCATAAAACAAAACCAAAATCACCATCAACCCACCTTTTGATGTTGTTCTGATAATCAGGTTGCGTAAAAACCCTTCCTGTTTTCGCAAATCGAAAAAACTTAAATTTTCTTTTTCAGCGTATGCTTTTACTGCCAGCCTTATTTTGTTGGAAGGGGAGGGTTGAAGGTAACAATTATTTATATCCAATACCTTATCGAAAAATCTGGGAATATGAAATCCCAAAGCATTCATTTCTTTGAGTTCGTTGCGAATAGCCATATCGCTATTGTCAAGCCATCTTTTATTTGAAAAAGTGTATTCCAGCTTATTGCGATAATAAGTTGTGCTTTGTGATGGTATAATTGGCATTACGCCCGATACGTCAATTTTTCCTATTCTTTCCAAATTGTCAGTAACTTGCTTTTGTTTGTAGAACAATTGTTCATTATAATCAAGATGCTGCCATTTACAACCGCCACAGGTGCCAAAATGTTCACAAAAAGGTTCTGTTCTTTTGTCTGAATAGGTGTGAAAGCTTATAGCAATTCCTTTTAAAAAATTTTTCTTTTTCTCAAAGATTTTGACATCAACAACATCACCAGGAATTGCATTTGTAACGAATACAACCAATTCATTATGTCTTGCGACAGAAACTCCTTCGGAAGCAATATCCAATATTTCAATTTTTTCAATAATAAAAGGGGTAAAGCGTTTTTTCATAATCAGAATCTATAACCGATATTAATATCAAAGACGGCACCTGTTGATTGAAAACTTATTTCCTTTTCGGTCATAAAATAGTTTTCTGCATCAAAAACAAAAGTAGAGAAAAAACGATTTCCATTAAATCCACCTGTAAGTTTCAAGTCCATAAAAGCAAAAAGTGTTTTGTGTTTTATAAATGTTTCATTTATAATAAATCCTTTTGCCTGATAACCAAAGCCTGTAAAAAGAAATGGAGAAAAAAACCAGTTTTTACCTAAAATAAATACATAGGTGTAGCCTCCCGAAATCACTCCAGATATAAACCCACTCCCCTTTAGTCCTCTCATATCATTATAATATTTTGCCTGTGTATAAGGTATTAAAGATGAATCTCCTTCGATTCCAATATAAGAAAAATCTCCTTTAAGCATAAACGAGCCTGACCGTTTTAATTGTTTTTCACCTTGACGGAAAGCTGCGTTGAGCGAATATTTTTTCCACTTGAAAACATAGTAACCTTCAATACCAAAACTTGAATAAATAATATCAGTTCTTTGTGGGTAAGGTTGACCAGTTTGCCAATAAGGAAAAATAGTTGCAGGTTTATCTATATAAAAACCCTCGTATTGTTTGATATAAATACTTGAAGCAAAACGCTTTTTAATTAATCCAAACCTCAAATCTGCATAATTTGTTTTTCCATACAAACGTTCATTATCGTCTGGTTTTGGAATTTTAAAAGAAATACTTGCTCCCAGAAACTTCCAGGAAGCTCCAATATTGAAATAAGAGTGAATATTTGGCTTGTAAACAATAGGATTTGCTTTTAAGGAATCGGTTTTAGTATTGGGAGTGAGGCTGAAAGAAATGTTTTTTGTACTAATACCACATCTGATAGTAAATTTTTTATTAAATTTTTTAACATAAATACTGTCGTAATTGCCAGAAAACAGATTAGAACAAATTAAAACAAAAACAAATAATGATAAAGTTCTTAATCTCATTTATGATAAACTATTTTTTGACAAAAATAAGAAAATAAGAAGAGAACTAAACTCCATTAAATCTTTTTTCTGGAGAAAACTATAAAGAACAACCTGCTTATTGCAGACATCCATCTTTTAAAATAGTAAAAAAAATACAAACCTTTGTTCTTTATCTTATATCTTCTTATCATAAAACGCTTTGATGGAAATAGGTCGCCTGTTATAAATTTTAATTTGTTTTTAAATCCTTTGATATTATTTATTTCATCTTGCTTAACATCAGCTAATTCTTTAGGTTTTAATGAATGTGTTAATAAAATATCAATAAAATAATTCTCAACAGCAATTTTATCAAATTCATCAAAATGAGAACTAACATTTGAAGGTAAATTTACGTTTAAGAATTTCTGTGTAATGAATAAATATGGAAACACGGCTGTTTGTATGTTGAATTTTATTGTATCATCAACAAACAATTCCCAGTTTAACCCATTGTTGTTATATTTCTCAATTACTTTAGCTACATCATAAAAATGTGATAAACGAATATTCTTATATTGAAAATGTTCATGGATGTGAATACAAAGATGATGCAATAAATTTTCAGGAGATAACATTCCAACATTACTGTTATATGTTTTTACAGAGACTTTGTTTTTCCAGAAATCAGAAATATCAATATTTAATAAAGAATCAGCATGGTGAACATGATGATGTAACTCGATCATTATATGATTAACTTTATTAATGTATGGAGGTAAATGAAAATGCTTAATTACACTAATCAACTTAGACTTAACTTCAGGATTGTTTGCATAATTCAATGATTCCAGTATGTTAGTAATTTGCTGAATGTCATTTTCTTTGACCAAAATATCAATATCGCTCATTGGGCGCACACCTATATCTTCATAGATGCTGTTAATCAAACAAATTCCCTTTAATAATATTAAGTCAATATTGTTTTCACTGGCTTTAATAGCTATTTTTTTAAAATTTTCTGATATTATAGTATTCCTGGCAAAGGTTTTATAATATTGTTCTTTAAATTTAGCCAAAACTAGGTCAGGGAATAAATAAAAAAGCTCATAAGTATTAACCTTTTTATAAATCAAAGCAGCTACCCCATGTTTTACAGAATAGCTGCTGAATTTTTCCCAATCAAATTGTTTATGATTTGAAATAAAATTGTTTATGTTGCCAAATTCTTTATCTGTGTTGAGTATTATAATTATAAACAGAACTTCAGGACAAATCCACATTTTTAATATTAAGTATAATAATTATTTTTTTTCCAACGATTCAAGCATTAACTTTATTTTTTCAATTTCAACTTTTAAATCTGCATTTTCTTTTTGAAGCGCTTCAATTTGTTTTTGTTGTTCTTGAACTGCTTTCACCAAAGGTACAGTAAATTCTGAATAACGTAAGCCATAATAATCTTTTTCGTTTTTAGGTTTATCAACTCCGCTAAAATCATAGCCAATTTCATTCGCTGATTTTTCTACATCTTGTGCAATAAATCCACTATACAATACATTTACATTTTCAGTTTTTGATCTCAAACTATCTGGCTTATTTAAAAAATCATCAATTTTTGTTGTATTGATATGATAAGTAACAGGGCGTAGTTTCATAATAAAAGTTAAACCTGGTACATTTTCTTTTACATCTTCTTTAAACCTTCCATCTGATAAGTTTGTCCATGCAGCAAAGCCACCAATACTTGAAACAGAACTATTGCCAATCCTAACCTGATTGCTAGCTGTTATATCTGCATTATAACCCAAAGCTGTTGAATTATAATAATTAGTTCCGTCATAAAATGCATAGTATCCCAGGGCAGTATTGTTATAACCTGTTGTATTGCTGTAACCAGCACGATTACCTACAAAAGCATTTGATCCACCTGTGCTGTAATAACCTGAAAATCTTCCAACATAAACACTATAATCTCCATTTAAGTTGCTATAACCAGCATAAGGACCTACAGATACGTTTCCAGCACCCACGGTCATAGTATATCCAGCCTGATAGCCAACAGAAACATTCAAATCCCCATTCGTATTATTATTACCAGCATCATTTCCGACAAAAACATTGTAATTTCCCCCATTTATACCAGCACCGGAATTCATACCAATCGCTACATTTGATACTCCTCCAGTACCACCTGAAACACCCTGCCCTGCTGCTAAACCCAAATAAGTGTTGTTTGAGCCATCATAGTTATAACCACCTGCATAATCACCAAAAAAACTATTGTTATTTCCTGCATCATTAAATAAACCGGCACCTACGCCAATAAATGTATTGTAAGTTCCGGTAGTATTATATTTTCCTGTAGACCAACCCATAAAAGTATTTCTGTCAACAGTAGTTTGTATTCCAACATTTCTTCCAATAAATGTATTATAATCTCCAGAGCAATTCCATCCAGCGCTATTTCCAATAAATACATCGTCATGATTGTTTGTTCCTCCTTGTCCGGCTTGCGTTCCTATATATACATTATTATATCCAGATTCATTTGAGTAACCAGAACTATCGCCAACAAACACATTGCTATTTCCTGAGCTATTACTAAATCCACTATTATATCCTAAAAACACATTGTATTGCCCGGTCATATTTTGTTTACCTGCCTGATTACCAATAAAAATATTATAACTAGCTGTTAAATTAATTAATCCTGTGGATTCACCAATAAAAATGTTATTATTTCCAGTTGTATTTAAACCACCGGCAGTAAAACCAATAAATGTGTTTTTTTCACCTGTAGAATTAAAAGAACCAGTTGAAGAGCCAATAAACACATTGTTTGTTCCAGTAGTATTACCCCAACCAGCTTGATTACCCATAAACACATTATTTCCACCAGTTGTATTTTTAAATCCTGTTCTAAAACCAACAAAAACATTTTTTTCACCAATGGTGTTTGTAACACCTGATTGTGAACCGATGAATACATTGGATGGTCCAGTGGTATTTGCATATCCTGTACTATCTCCAATGAAAATGTTATCATAACCACTTGAATTGGTATATCCAGCTTTATACCCGAAAAAAACATTTTCATAACCTGTATTATTTGTCCAACCGGCAGACTTGCCAATAAAAATATTTGAACGTCCAGTAGTATTTAGTCTTCCTGCTTCATCACCCATAAAAACGTTTGAAGAACCTATAGTATTAAGCAGTCCTGCTAAATTTCCTATAAAAGTATTGCTACTTCCAGTTGTATTGTTATAACCTGCCTGATTGCCAATAATAACATTATTAACTGCTGATGTGCTTTTGTAACCAGCTTGAAATCCCATAAGTACATTGGATATTCCTCCAATATTATTATGCCCTGATTGATAACCAATAAATACATTGTATTTCCCTGTTGTGTTTTTTACTCCGTTTTGAGAACCAATAAATACATTAAACTTTCCATCCGTATTGCTGTAACCTGTACTGTCTCCAATATAGGTATTGTTATAACCAGTAGTATTGGAAAATCCTGCAGCTAATCCAAGAAATATATTTCTATTTCCACTGATGTTTTCGTGTCCACTTTCATTACCGATAAAAATATTATCGCCCCCTCCCTTATTTTTATAACCTGCTTCATCCCCAATAAAAACATTTGAACTTCCAGCCAAATTATCGAAGCCAGTATTATAACCAATAAAGCAGTTTTTTGTACCAGTGGTAGTGTTATAACCAGATTTAAAACCGATAAAAGTATTAAAATTACCTTTACTGGTATATCCTGCTGAATATCCAATAAAAATATTATATCCACCAATACTGTTTTCATGTCCAGCATTGGATCCTAAAAAAATGTTATAATTTCCGCTTAAATTGGCGTAGCCTGAGTTAGCACCTATGAAATTATTACCGAATCCTCCTGCGTTTGTAAACCCAGATTGATACCCAATAAATGAGTTTTCATAACCTGTTGTATTAAATGGACCTGTATAAGAACCAATAAAAGTATTACTAGCACCAGTAGTATTTCGCATACCTGCGATATATCCCATAAATGTGTTGTAATTGCCGGTAGTATTGCTTTGCCCACATTCATATCCAATAAATATATTGCCACTACCCTGTGTGTTATAAAAACCACTTTCATATCCGCTAAAAATATTTCCAAAGCCAGAAGTATTGCTATACCCACTTTGGTAGCCAAAAAAACAATTGCTGGAACCTGTATAATTATTAAAACCAGTCTGATAACCTAAAAAAGAATTATACAAACCAGTAGTATTTTTCATTCCACTCAAATGACCTATAAAATAATTGCTAGGAGTTAGTCTCATATAGCTTTTAGTAGAACCACTAATGTCACTAACTCCAAAACCTTTACTTGGATCTTTTGTCCATATTCTTGTACTA
>DYDE01000118.1 GCA_020718065.1 Marinifilum sp.
AAAGCTGGTGGTATAAACCAAGCTGCCTTGTATATTTAGTAATTTCAAGGTGATATTATTGTTTAATCCTTTAAATGTAATAGTTACTTTTCCATCTGTTGGATTAGGGAATATAGAAATATTGTTGTTATTCGCATAAACACTAATTGCATCAGGTTGAGGAGTAACAAACAAAGTTTGTGGAGTACCAGTTCCACATGCATTTGATGGCGTGCAAACTATATCACCAGCTATAAGACCAATAGTTAGCGTAACAGAATTGGTAGTTCCGCCAGCAGTTTGTGTCCAATCTGATGGGAAGGTCCAGGTATAAGATGTACTAGGCACATTTGTTACACTGTATATTTGACTTGAATTTTGGGTTGGATTGATTGGACCTGTGATGTTGCTAGGCTGAGCAGGTACGCTTGTGGTGCTAATTGCTATAACTTGTGCTGTTCCAACACCCCAAGGATTTGATGGTGTAACAGTAATATTTCCCGAATTACTACCAACAGTGACAGTAATAGCATTTGTTGTTCCACCACTAGTTTGAGTCCATCCCTGTGGGAAAGTCCAGTTATATATTGTACCAGGTACATTAGTAACACTGTAGTTTTGTGATGAACCTATACAAGGAGATGCCGAACCGCTAATAACACTTGGTTGAGTGGGAGGGTTATGTACCGCTAAAATTGTTCCATACATTCCTACCACTGTAATATTATTGGAATCAGTCCCAGAAACGCCCCATAAGTTGCATCCTGAAGGATTTTTTTGCAGAATCCAGTTTCCACCACCGTTAGTAGTATGAAGAATTGTGCTACTCGTACCAAAACCAGATTCACCAACTGCTGTTCCATGATTGACATCTGAAAAAAAAACTTTGCATAAAGAAGCGGTTGTACCACTTGTTTGCGCATTCCAATTTATACCTCCATTGGTGGTTTTTAAAATTTTTCCTGAAGTACCAACTACTGTTCCATTATTAACATCAGTAAAAAAAACACTGACTAATGGTCCTAAGGTACCGCTTGTTTGCTGAACCCATGTAGTGCCACCATCCGTAGTATGTAAGATTAAACTAGGAAAAGGACCACCAACACCAACTTTACCTCCCACGATTGTTCCATTGTTGGTATCAGTAAAAAAAACATTGCGTAAAACTTCGGTTGTACCACTTGTTTGTTGTGTCCAGTTTAAGCCTCCATTAGTTGTGCGAAAAATTTTTCCAGACGCTCCCACGGCTGTCCCTGTATTAGCATCGGTGAATGAAATACTTAATAAACCAGATAAATTTAAATTGTTGTTTTGATGCCACGATAAACCTCCATTTGTAGTTCTAATAATTAAATTACTATTCGTGGTACCATAAATACCTAGTACTATTCCATTGTTATAATCAGGAAATGAAACATCCTTCAATTCAGCATAAGAAGGAGTTAATATTTTTTCTATTGAATCCCATGAAGCACCTGCGTCTGTTGTACGAAGAATTATACCAGAAAGACCTACAGCAATTCCAGTATATGTATCTGTAAATTCAACATCATTAAGGCTCTTTAATAAGCCTGAAAAGCCGCTTGATTGCTTATTCCAATTTGCCCCGCCATTGGTAGTACGAAGAATGGTACACATAGCACCGATACCTATTTCATCTGCCCCTACTATTGTTCCTGTATTAGTTTCGGAAAAGTCAACACCCCATAACGTGATTTCGGAAGTGCCTGTTTGCGGTGTCCATGTTGCACCGCCATTTGTAGTACGGGTAATTGTGAACGTTCCTACTGCTATTCCATTGTTGGCATCGGTGAATGAAACACCACGGAGCGGAAAACCAGATGTTCCACTTGCTTGCGTAATCCAATTTGAGCCGCCATCAGTAGTATGATAAATCTCGTAACCATTGTATCCAACAGCTGTCCCTGTATTTGCATCAGTAAAGCAAACAGCGGCTAAATAAAAACTTGAACTGCCGACTATTTGTAAATCCCAGTTTTCGCCCCCATTGGTAGTATGTACTACTGTTCCAGCATCCCCCACAGCCGTTCCATTATTGGCATCAGTGAATGAAACTCCACAAAGAACGTTTGTAGTTGGGCTGTTTTGCTGATTCCATGTTGTTCCTCCATTTGTTGTGCGAAGAATTACTCCTTCATTACCAACTATTGTTCCTGTGTTTGCATCGGTAAAACTAACACCATAGAGGTCGTTTGATATGCCGCTTGATTGCTGCGTCCAATTTACTCCTCCATCTGTGGTACGAAGTATTGTGCTTCCAACACCTACCGCTGTTCCTGTATTATTATCAGTAAATGAAACAGCCCAGAGTAAAGCTGTTGTTCCGCTTGATTGATTAATCCAATTTTCGCCTCCATCAGTAGTACGAATAATTGTACCAAAATAGCCAACTGCCGTTCCAATGTTGTTACTAGGGAATGAAACACTTCTAAGTCCGTTTCCCTGCGGTATTGGATTTTGCCATTGAAAATTCAATTGGGCTGTTAAGGTTTTGATACTTATCACACAAATCAATAAGATTAAAAATAGTAATTGAAATGTTTTTTTCATAATTTCAAAATAATTAATATTATACCTACTCTCTAACTTTTCGGTAACCGTTCCTTACTTTTTTGTTTTTCTTGGATTTTCAGGCTTATTCCAATTTTTTTATTGATGGTATTTTTTTAATATAATTTTATTTTTAATTTGTATTCTTATCTTTCTTATCATCTTTATCTTCATTTATACTTTTTTTATTAGCGTTTGAATCAATTAGCTTATTAAGAACAAGGTGTTGTAGTTTCAATTTTTTTATGTATTTTAAAGTATTATCAATATTGTTTTCTGTATTTTTGGGTTTAGCTTCACTTATTGTTTTGGAAGATTGTTTGCATTTTGTGGTCATTTTGGAAATAATTAATTTGAATGCAAAATACACTCATCATTGAACAAAAACCAAATATTTTGCCCTGACAAAACTGATACCATCTAAGAAAACTATTGGGACAAAAAAGGGACAATTTTATTTATACACCATCTAATGAAGGCAATAAGTTTTTCGAAAAGATGATGGAATTTTTCTGCAGCCGTTTTTTTAAATCTGTGCTAAGAAAGTTACCAGATTTGTATCCGAACCAGTAATGGCTAATTTTTTACGCAATCGATGTCTTGCCTTGGCAATTGAGTCAATTTGTTGATTTGTTAATTCTGCAATATCTTTGGTTGACATATTTAGGCGAAGAAATGCACATAACTTCAATTCATTTTGAGTAAGATCTGGATATGTTTTTAACAATTTTTCATAAAATCCGGCATGTACCTCTTGGAAGCGAATAGAAAATTCATAAAACATTTTATCGTCATTAGTATTTATAAGCTGCTTACTAATTTTAGTTATTATCTCTTTTGCTTCAGTTCCCTTAGTATTATGTTTAAGTTGAACAAGTTTTTCTGAAATTTCAGAAAGTATTTCATTTTTCTTAATTAATGAAATTAAATTGACAGTAAGTTCTTTGTCTTTATTAATTAATTCAGATTCAATTTTTTCTTTTTCAAGTTCAATTTTTTCTTTTTCGATCACAACAAAGCGTGATTTCAATCGATATTTAGAAAATACTAAGGTTAATATTATCAAGCCTGAAACCAAACTAAAGATTATTATTATAATAAAAATGTTTTTTGTTTTTTGAGACAACTCATTTTCATGTTTCATTTTCTCATATTTATACTGCAATTCATGTTTTACCAAAAGATCTTGTTTTTGAGATTTATAAAGGCTGTCTAATGAATTTTTTTCAAGGAAAAGGTATTTAAACGCTTTTAAGGTATCTTTTTTATCAGTATATATTTGACATAGCATTTTTGCTGATTGATTGATGATAGAATAATATCCCTGAGTTTGTCCATTTTGCAAGGCTTGTTTAAAATATATAATACTTTCATCAATTTTTTTTGCACTGTAATAACAATATCCAAAATTCAAGTTGCACTTTGAAATATTAGCAAAATTGTTCAACTCAGTAACAAGATCAAGTGATTGTTGAAAACTTTTTAAGGCATCATCATAATTCCCTTCATTCATTTGGATATAGCCAATATTTAGCATATTGGTTCCTTGCCCCAATTTATCTCCGAGTTGAATATTTATGTCCAGTGCTTTTCTCAAATATGATATCGCTTTATCATATTCTTTCATCGTTGCGTAAACTGCAGCAATATTGTTATATTGCCTTTTGACTGAAGGCAAGTAATTAATATTTATAGCAATAGATAATGATTTGTTGAAATATTCAAGAGCCATTTTATTGTCTTGTTGACTGAGAAAATTCATACCAATATCACCTAATGAACGAGAGATTCCTTTTTTATCCTCAATTTCTTCGTATATCTTCAAACCCTTGAAAAAGTATTGAGAACAGTTGTCGTAATCTCCAAGTTCATTATAAATTAATCCTATGATACTGTTTGAATTAGCTAACTCTTTCTTAAAATCAAGGTCCTCTGCCATTTCTCGTGATTTCTGGGCATATTCCATTGCTTTCTTGTAATCGCTGCCTCTTAAATAGTAGTTACCCAAATTTAACATTGCCCGAACCTTACCTAAAGCATAATTGTTTTGCTCCGCAATTAGATATGCTCTATTGGCAAAATCAATAGCATTATCTGCATAATAATTTTCAGGTTTATCTAAAAATTGTATGATTAAATCAACTTTTTCATTAGGATCTTTAATATTTCTCAATATCGAATCCAATGATTCGGTTTTTTTTATTCCTTGGGCTGCAACTATTTGAGCACAAAGAATAAATATTATAGAAAGAAAAGTGAAGAACTTTGAGTTCATTATAAAGTCAAATTTAACAAGAAGAAGTCTAAATATAATTATTCATCTTGCAATTTTATTATCCATTACAAAGTTACGATTTTTTTCTTTTATTAATTTGAAGGTGCAAAAACACAATATTTGTTACTCTATAAGAAAATTATGAAATATAAATAACTATTCTTTTACAAATTTTTGTATAAAGGTTTTACCATCATTCACAATTTGAATATAATAAGTCCCTTTTGGAAATTCTGACAAATCAATTGTTTTTGAAAAATTATCTGAATTTGCATAAAAGTTGTAATAATACACTGCGCTTCCTTGTATATTCTGTATTTGAAGATTAATCTTATTGTTTAAGCCTTTAAATGTTATTGTAATTGTTCCTTCGCTTATATTTGGATAATCTTGTATATTGTTAGAAAAATCAATAATTCCGATATGTTGATAATTGCTATCATTCACTTCTGATAGTTTCTCCAATTGGCTTTTTCCCTTTGAGTTTTGCATAAGTTGTAATTATTATGTATTTAATTGATAAATGAAAATAGCGTTTTATTTTAAGTAAAAGAAAAAGGGGGATTTCTCAACTCCCCCTTTTCGCTAACATGTATGAAAAAAATTATTGTTTTACCAATTTTTGTATAAATGTTTTACCATCACAAATCACCTGTATATAATACATCCCATTGGAATATTTTGACAAATCTAATGTTTTGGCGAAATTATCAGAAACAGCATCAAAGCTGGTGGTATAAACCAAGCTGCCTTGTATATTTAGTAATTTCAAGGTGATATTATTGTTTAATCCTTTAAATGTAATAGTTACTTTTCCATCTGTTGGATTAGGGAATATAGAAATATTGTTGTTATTCGCATAAACACTAATTGCATCAGGTTGAGGAGTAACAAACAAAGTTTGTGAGGTGCCAGCTCCACAAGCATTTGAAGGTGTGCAGACTACATCACCAGCTATAAGACCAATTGTAAGCGTAACAGAATTGGTAGTCCCACCAGCAGTTTGTGCCCAATCTGATGGGAAAGTCCAGTTATAAGTTGTGCCAGCTACGTTTGTTACACTATAAATTTGACTTGAACTTTGAAGTGGTGTTGTAGTACCTGTAATGGTACTTGGCTGAGATGGAGGCTGAATTTCTATAATAATTACCGTATCCTGCATTACTGTTGTTCCATATTGATTGGTAGCATGAACAGTATAGGTGCCTGCCAACTGGTTTCCAAACGACAATGAATCTGTATTAGCTAATAGCGTTGTTTGCGAAACGCCATTTTTGTAAAGCGTATAATTTACATTATACTCTGTTTTGGGCATATAAACCGGCAAACCGGTTGAGCCGAAACAATAAGTTCCTGTTCCATAAACAGCTAATTTAGAGGTTGGTAAAAAATGCCCTAATCTTAAAAATGCTATACCAGCAATGTTGCTACCTGATTGTGAAATAGCAATACCGGTGGTGTCATTGTAAAAATGAATCGATGGTGTTCCATATATCTCTTGTTTAAAACGCTCTTTTGTCCATGTTGTACCCCCATTGGTTGTTCTGAGATACGCGGTATTTGCTGAAACATAAACTGTATCGGAATTTAATGCGCAAATATTACCCATCGTATTCGTCTCTCCGGTTGATTGTTGAGTCCAGGTAAGCCCGCTGTTGGTGGTTTTAAATATTACTCCCCTATAACCGGAAGTATATCCTGTATTATTGGATGTGAAAAGAATTCTATAAAAAGCTAAAAGAGCTGTTGTATTTGTTAATGACCAGGTAACACCACCATCCGTGGTTTTTCCTATGAATGCATGGGTATTACCTGACATTCCACATACATAACCCGTATCAGCGTTTGTAAAATAAAGCGAATATAAACATCTACCAACAGAATTATTTGCGACTGTCCAGGTTTCACCACCATCGGTTGTTTTGAATACTATTCCATTATACTCATTGGGCTCAGGATATGGATTGATCTTTGTTCTTCCGCCCACTGCATATCCAACAGCATCATTTACAAAATAAATGTCACTAAAGAAATCAAGGCTGTTTGTAATATATTTTACATTCCAAGTGTTTCCGCCGTTGGTTGTTTTATAAACTTTTGATGTAGTACTGAAACCTCCATCATAGCTGACTGCAAAACCGGTGCTTTCGTTTACAAAAAACATTGACCTTATATCGAATTGCGGTGAGTTGTCAATTACTTTTGTTGCCCAACTCACACCATGGTCATCCGAACATTTATAAGCCCCCGGACCACATGAATATATTTTATTATTGAAAAATTTTCCCATCGCAAATAAATTTTCTGTTTTATCCAACCTTTCACAACTATAATTATTGTTAGTATCATCAAATTTAATTATACCACCTCCAACTGCAATGGCAGTATTTTGATCGATAAAATCAATTGAACTAAAACCATAACCACTTAGTACTATTGTCCAGTTTTGTCCGGCATTTGTCGTTTTTTCGATAACAGAGCCCGTTCCATCATAACATGTCATATATGCTGTTGTGTCGTTCTTAAAGTAAAACTGACCTGGTTCCCCCACCGGGGATAAAGTAAACCATGTCAGTCCACCGTCTGTTGTTTTTGCCATTCCTCCGCTTTCCTCATAGCCTCTTAAAAATCCTGTATTATTATCGGTGAAGTAAATGTTATAATAATAAGTGAACCACATATTTGGAAGTACTTCAATCCAATTTTCACCGGCATCGGTTGTTTTATATATTTTTTCTGCGCAAACAAGCCAACCGTGAGTTGCATCTGTAAAAAATATTTGGTGTACCCATGGATCGGTATCCAAAATCAGTTTGGTAGTCCATGCTGCACCGGCGTTGTATGTTTTTCTTAATTCGTAATTGCCTGTATTGGGATTAATTCCGGTAACAAACCCTGTATCCAAATTGTTGTAAAAGAAGCCGAAATAATTTGAACGGTAATTTTCGGCCAAAACTAAATTTCCGGTCGGGATGACTTCCCAAGTATTCCCTCTATTGTTTGTCTTCAAAAGTTTATAACCACTGATGTAGCCATCGTTTTCATTGACAAATGCGACATCCCAGAAATTTTGATACTCAAAAAAACCTTCGCCTTTAAAGCTATTGTCAACAATCCAGTTTTGCCCGGCATTCGTTGTTTTAATTATTGTTCCGAGATTGCCCACGGCAATACCTGTTTGTGCGTTGGCAAAACAAACCGAATGTAATGTGTTACCTGTTGGTGTCGGATTTATAAATTCCCAATAGTTTTGGGAATATAATACACTAGCTCCCATAAATAAAACTGTAAATAATAAAGTAATTTTTTTCATCATTAATTAATTTCAATTATACCTACTCTTAAGCTTTTCGGCAACGGCTCCTTACTTTTTTGTTTTACTTGGATTTTCGGGTTTACTCCAATTCTAAATTATATGCATCAAAACATTGCTGATCAATATTTTTATTTGTGATGGTCTGTTTTAATTTTGAATCAATTAGTTTATTAAGTACCAATCGTTGTAGTTCTAACTTTTTAACATAATTTTTCTTTTCAATTTCGATTTCCGAATTTTCATTGGAAACTTCTTGAATAGTTTCAGCAGGAGGGTTGATTTTTTTTGTCATTTTAGGGAGTTTGATTTTTGATTGCAATTTACTCCCTATGAATGTCAAAAAACAAATATTTTGCCCCAACAAAACTTCAATACAAAAGAAAAATCACTACTACAATTATCAGACAATTCTTAATACAAGCCTGATAATATATACAATATAACATTTCAAAATAAATGGAAGTAACGGACTAATCGAAGCTGCCGATTGTCGTAACTAAATAAAATGCAGGTGGTTTGTTTGGAAGTACGGCTATACCTGAGAAAGAAATGTTACCAGATTGGTTTCCAAATTAACGATACGTAATTTTTTTCTTAACCGATATCTAGCCTGTTCAATTGCAGAAACTTGTTGATTAGTAAGTTCCGAAATGTCTTTTGATGACATATTGAGTCGAAGAAAAGCACATAAATTCAATTCATTTTTAGTCAGATCAGGATAGAATTTCAACAATTTCTCATAAAACCCAGCGTGTACTTCCTGAAATCGTGTTGTAAATTCGACAAACATTTTGTCTTCAGTGTTATCCCTCAGTTCTTTACTGATTCTTATTATTTTATCTCTCGTTTCACTTGACTTGGTGCTCTGTTCGAGTTGTTCAAGTTTATTAGAAAGATTTGTAAGCATTTCATTTTTCTTTATTAATGAAATCAAGTTGACAGTGAGCTCTCTGTCTTTACTTATTAATTCAAGTTCAATTTTTTCTTTTTCAGTAATCACCAATTTCGATTTAAGTCGGTGGCTCGAAAATATTAATCCTAAAATTACAAGTCCAGAAATCAGGCTAAAAATTATTATAAGTGTAATAATAGTTTTTTTGTGTTGTTCTCTTTGTCTTTCAATTTCCTTTTTCTCGTATATGTATTGTAACTCAAGCTTGAGTATGTGTTTTTGCTCTTGAGAAGCATAAAGACTATCACTTGCTGTTTTTTCTAAAGTAACATATTTGTATGCCTTTATTGTGTCTTGCTTTTTGGTATATATTTGGTTAAGCATTTTAGCAGCTTGGGAAATAATATTGTAAAATCCATTTCTCTGCCCTTCTTTCAATGCTTTTTTAAAATAATCAATACTTTCGTCAATTCTGTTTATTGTATAGTAACAATAGCCAAAATTTATATAGCATTCTGCCATGCATTTACTATTATTCAGTTCTGAAGCCAGATCAAGAGCTTGCTGAAAACTTAAAAAAGCATCCTCATAATTCCCTTTATTCATTTGGATGTATCCAATATTCATTATATTGGTTCCCTCTCCAAGTTTATCTCCTATTTTAATATTGATGGCTAATGCTTTTCTGAAAAGCACAATAGCTGTATCATATTTATTAAAAACACTGTAAACATTTGCAATATTATTATACTGCATTTTTATTAGGGATGGTATATTAATTTGCTTTGCTATAGACAAAGAATTGTTATAATATTCAAGTGCTTTTTTATAATCTTTTTGATAATAAAAAACCATACCTATTTTACCTAAGGAACGCGATATTCCTTCTTTATCGTCAAGTTTTTCGAATATTTTTAAACTTTTAAAAAAGAATTGAGAACTGTTATCATAATCTCCCAGTTCATTATATATTGTTCCGATGAGACTACATGAAAGTGCCAATTCTTTATCGAAATCTAAATCTTCAGACATTTCCTTTGACTTCTGAGCATACTCCATTGCTTTTTTATAATTGCTGCTTCTAAAATAAGAGTTACCTAATTTTAGCAATGCCCGAACCTTACCTAAAACATAATTGTTTTGTTCCGCAATTTGATATGCCCTGTTAGCAATATCAATAGCATTATCTGAATAATGATTTTCTGGTTTTTCCAAAAAAGCAATGATTATATCAACTTTCTCATTAGGTTTTTTTACATTTCTTAACAGCGAATCCAATGATTCAGTATTATTTACTCCCTGGGCTGCAATTATTTGAGTACAAAGAATAAATAGTATTGAAAGAAATGTGCGGAGTCTTGAGTTCATTATAAAGTCAAATTTAACAAGAAGAAGTCTAAATATAATTATTCATCTTGTAATTTTATAATCCATAACAAAGTTACGATTTTTTTTTTCTTTATTAATTTGGAGGTGCAAAAACACAATATTAATTACTCTATAAGAAAATTATTCAATAAAAAAAGGGGGCAAATCCCCCCCTTTCAAGTAAGCAAAAAAAAATTATTGTTTTACCAATTTTTGTATAAATGTTTTACCATCACATTTCACCTGTATATAATACATTCCATTAGGATATTTAGATAAATCCAATGTTTTGGTGAAATTATCAGATATATCATTAAAGCTCGTAGAATAGATCAATCCGCCTTGTATATTTTGCAATTGTAATTGGACATTATCACTTAACCCTTGGAATGTTATAGCAACTATACCATTAGTCGGATTAGGGAATATAGAAATATAATTACTTTCGTTAAATTCATTTATTCCGACACCAGAAGGGACTACAGCTAGAGTACTTGCAGTACCATTACCACAATCATTCGATGGAGTACATGTTACATTGCCAGCCACAATACCGACTGTAACGGTAACAGAATTTGATGTTCCACCGGCAGTTTGTACCCAGTCAGTCGGGAATGTCCAATTGTAAGTAACCCCTGTTACATTGTTTACACTATATATCTGACTTGTATTCTGAGTTGGATTTATCGGGCCTGTGATGATGTCTGGTTGAGATGGTATAGTTGAAGGTGTAACTGTCAAAGTCTGTGCTTGGCCTATGCCAAAAATATTTGATGGAGTGACTGTAAGATTCCCACTATTTGCCATTATTATTACAACTATGCTGTTTGTACCTTGACCGGAAACTAAACCCCAACCTACAGGGATTGCCCATGAGTATGTTTCACCTTGAACGTTAGTTACGCTATATGTTTGGGTTGAATACAAACATGGTGTATTATTTCCATTGATAGATATGGGTTGAACAGGAGGCATAATCTGAGTTGTTGGCACTTTAAATAAAGAACGTGAGCCGACACCTGTGTATAAATAATTTTCATCGGCATAAACGCAGTTAATTCCAGATCGAAAACTTAATGGTATATTTGATGTAATATCTATCCAGTTTCCCGTTGAGTTATTTCGTGCATAGACCCGATAAGCAGTCCTCGTAAATAGCGTATTTTGATAGGTTGCAAAACCTTCAATAGTAGAATCTATTAAATTATTTCCTGCACTTGTAAATGTTATACCATTATCTGTTGACTTATAGATATCATAATTATTTTCAGCAAACAAAGTATCACCTAATACACCTAACACTGTGTTATAACCGTCTGAATTTGGAAGCGAACCCATTAGTGTAAAAGGCTCTGTTCCGTTTACCGACCTATAAAAATTTATTGTTGTTGAATAAATATCATCTTTGCCTATTGCAAATATGTCATCTTCTTTTCTTTTAAAGCCCATCGCAAAGGGAATATTTGTAATTGTATCCCATGTACTTCCTAAATTATCGGAAAAGAAAATTTTGAGTTTGTATCCCATTCCGGTTACTTGCTGACCAAATCCAAAAAGACGGTTATTAAAACCTAAAATATCAAATAAATCAATACTATCAGGCTCATTCATAAAACTCCAGCTATTTCCCCAATCGTTTGAGGTGAAGGTATTGTATGCCGTTGTTGCAAAAACTGTATTACCGACTAATTGAATATTGGCCATTCCATCAGTGGCATCGTTTAAAATTTCATTTGTTACCGATTGCCAGGTTTCACAATTATCACTTGATCGAAAAACGCCATTAGATCCTAGGAAAACGTTGTTATTTAATTTTACCATAATTCCTATTGGTTGTCCGTAAATTCCATTATTTCTATCAAACCAATTTTGGCCATTATCAATAGAATAAAAAACACCAGTCGAACCGCCTACAAATAAGATATTGTCTTTTTTAACAATACAATTTGTGTTTTGTTTTGGTAAACCGCTTGACGCAGAATACCAAACATCACCACCGTTAACAGACTTAAAAATTCCATCTAAATAGCTCCCAAGATACAACGTGTTTCCATCAGCATATATTGAAGAATTCCTTAAATCCGATAAACCGTTATTTATTTCTGACCAGGAAACTGCTTTATCTGTAGATTTATATACTCCAAATGAAGTAGAGGCAAATAAAGTATTATTAATTTTAGTTAAACCTGTTACATTCCCATACAGTGGAATAGTCATGCCTGTTGAAAATTTCGCCCAATTTGTTCCATTATTTGTTGAACGGTAAATACCATCGCCAGTACCAATAAAAATAGTGTCGTTTATTGATTCAAAACAGTAAACTTGCTTATTCCTTGTGCTGTTAAGTCCGTTACCACTCAGTGTCCATGTTGTTCCATAATTGGTAGAACGAAATACTCCACCAGGTCCCGAACCATAACCACTGCCACCTGCAAATATGGTTGTACCTTTTGTATAAAAACTACTAAACGCTGTATATAATGGAGATGCTGTTTTTACTAATGTCCATGTTACACCATAGTCAGCTGAACGATAAATTCCTCCGTCAGCTTGCCATTGCCCTGCTATATTTGTTGCGTTAACTGAAACGAATATATTATTTCCAATTGCCCCAGCAGCGTAAACTATTCTTTTATTGGGGAGATTGGTTGTTGTATATTCCCAATTACTCCCATTGTCCGACGATAACCATATACCTCCCGAGTTATTTCCATTGCCATTCGAAGAAACTGTAACAAGTTTATCTGTGGTGATTGCAAATTTAACAATATTTGCACCTGTGGGTCCTGTTTGAGTCCATGTTTGGGAAAACCCAGTATTGAAAAATGCAAATAATAAAAAATTTATTGTAAATAAAAATAATGTTCTTTTCATGATTTTAAAATTAAATTAAGTGAATTAAATTTATTGAATTGAAATTGAATTAATATTTATTGTATAGTACTTTATTTTTCATTGTTTTAATAACACTAATAGGATGTGTTTCTTCACCCTTATTATTTGGTAGAAATGGAAAACTATCAAGTTGTTCAATCATTTTCTTAATTACTTCATTTCGTAATTCTAGGTCTTTATGAAATAAAAATGATTCATTATTATTTTTTTTAATACTGTAATTTTGGTTTTTCTTTATTTGCATTTTTTAGGTTCATTATAATCTGGATGCAAATATATTTGCAGATTAACTATAATACGAAGAAAATGACTGTACAAAAACTTCGTTTTACCTTAAATCGGACTGTACTTTAACAAGACATTTATGCTTAAGTAATTTGTTTTGAGGAGTAAACATTTTTTAAGCAACTGCAAGATTTCATATCAATTGAAGAATGAAATAATTGATTAGTAGTGGTAGTTATTAATTAAATTTGTGTTAAAAATGTAACCAGATTACTTTCGGAATTGGTAAGCCCGAATTTCTTGCGCATTCGGTAGCGGGCTTTTTCAAGAGTTTCAGTCCTTTGACCAGTTATATCAGAAATTTCCTTTGTGGTCATATTTAGCCTCAGATAAGCACAGAGCTTTAATTCACTTTGCGACAAATCTGGGTACTTCTTCAATAGTTTATCATAAAATTCGCTATTGATTTCCTTAAATCGCAAGGAGAATTCCTCCCAAAGCCTTTCGTCAGT
>DYDE01000119.1 GCA_020718065.1 Marinifilum sp.
GTTTGTATATTTAATAGGTCGCCGCTATGCGGCTATGTTACTAATTGTTTATTGTTTTTCTACAAATAGTTCGCTGCTATGCAGCTTTATTTAAATTTTTATATTTGTATTTGCTGGTTACTTTGTTTAATCTTTTTTATAATAATAATGGTTTAAATTTTAATTGTTCAAAATATTGCTATATTTTAAATAAAAGTTGGTTGACTTAAATATTGTTTTCTTTTTTATCATTATTGTACCAATAAAGAAATTGTTTTAATAGGTTTTCATCTGTCTGGTTAGGTTGTATTGACTCATATTTTTGAATAGTTATAAGAGATTTATCAATATTTTCACAAACTTTTTTATATACAAAATCAATATTTACTATGCTTTTTAACCAGTCATACTTCTCCTTTTCTAGATCAGCATTGTAGGATGAAGGATATGAGTAATTAATGAAGATGGGAGTAAACATTTTTAATAAATTAATAACTTCTTTAGAATTCTTATTTAGCTGTTTTTTTAAGTAATCATCTAATTCCTCTGGATTAAGGTAAGATCCCCAACTAATAAACAAAAAGCAAGAAACTTCTTTAAAATCAACCCAAATTGGATTATTGCCAGCTTCTTTCATTGCTCGTTTTAATAATTCTTCAGTAAATAAATGCTTATTATTCTCATTTTCGGCGTATATGTCTTTGCCAACAATAGAATGTTTATATATTTGACCCATCTCATTGTTCCAACAATCAAATATTTTATAAGCAAATAAAAGTGGGTTACTATTTTTTATTAACCAAATCATTATTTCTTTTTTTTGCGACGGTTCAATTTGGTAATGTACTAATTGAGTAATAAATAGCGCCGCTTGTAAATGAGGAGATGAATATGGAGAATTATTATCTGGTTTAATTGGAAAATAATCTCCCAATTGACTAAAAATCTTTATTATTTGAATTGCTGAAATATTGTCAAAAGAACGTTCTCTATTTCTAATTTTTAAAATAAAGTTTTCAGGAGAAGTATTTTTTAAAAGCTCAACAGTTTTTTCAATTTTATCTAAAAAATCCCCATCCTTTATGAATTCAAGTAATTCATCAAAAGCAACATCTGATATATCTCCTTCAATAACTGTATATGAAAAATAACGGTTAAAATAATATGATGAAGAAATCCTTTTTTCATTGTATCTAATATTTTCCTTTAATGGATCAATATCCCAATTAGGATACCAAACATAACCTAAATTGGGAAACAATTCTGTTAGAATTTCATTAATCTTTCTATTTTCCTCTGGATTGTAATTTATACATTTATTTTTTATAATATCTTTAAATTCATTAATCTTTTGAAGATTTAATTCATTTCTATATAGATTTTTATAAGATCCAATAAAATAATACGCTTGATTTCTAATTAATAGATAAAGCTCTGGAAAGAACACCTTAATAGCTTCAATTAAAAAAAGATCAACATAATTAACTTCACCTTTTAGCAAAGGTAAAGAAAACGAAAGTGAATTAGCATATCTCACTGCTAGTCTAGGTGTGTTTAATCTAACAAGGATATGTGAAATAAATTTAATACTAAAATTTTCATATTCTTGATCACTCAATACAATACCACTTTCTTTAATTGATCTCTCAATTAAATCAAAACAATATTTCATTAAAGCTCCTTTTTGAGCTAAAGGAATTTTTAATGGTATTTGAATAATTTTTTCTAAAAAATTAAAGCCCGCATTTTGATCTCCAGTTCCAAATCTTTCACCTATAGCAGCAGATACTATATTTTCATCAAAAGATAAAATATATGTTGTATTTGCAAAATCTCCAGTAAGTTTAACAAGGCGAAAAACAGCATGTATTTCGTCTTTTTCAAGACGGTCAAGATCATCAATGAAAATTACAACTTTTTTTTCATTCTCTACTAATATCTCACCTATTCTTTTTTTCATTGTATCAATATCAACCTCAGCAATTAATTCCCCTGTTTTTTCTATTTTTTCCCCTAAATTCCCAACAAAAGGAATTTCTATTGATAATAATTTTCCATATTTTCGAAGCAACTCTCCTGCTTCCTCTTTTTTAGACTTAAGTTTTGCGTTTAAAGCAGTTGCTAGTGCCTGAAAAAATTGTTTTAATAAAGTGATTTCATCATTATATCTCCATGGATTAAATTTTATAGCAATTAATTTATCTTTATTTTCTAGTTCTTTTTCTATAAAATTAAGTACTGAAGTTTTTCCTTCTCCCCATGCACCATAAATCCCAATAACAATATTATCACTACTACTTCTATTTATTATTGAATCTGCAATACGTTTTGAAAAGGGATATCTCTGAAATTTGTCATCTTTTTCTTCGCTAATTGGTTTATCTACCCCAAAATTTGCTTCCATAATAGTTTTTATTTTATTTGGTTAAACTTATCATTCATTAAACCTTTAAGTTATAATCTTTTATAAATTATTTAAGATAAACATGTTTAAATTTCTCAACTATACATTATTTATATTGCAACTTCAAATACTTAAGAATTCATAATTTTCAATAATCTTTTTAACCTAAAATCATTTCATTTCCCAAACTCCCCCAAATCTCAACAATCCTTTCCAAAAAAACAAGAAAAATCTTCTTTTTATTCAATTATGTAAAATAGAACATATATTAAAATGTGTATAAGCTGACCGTTAAATTAATTTAGACTACCGTTAATAAAATATTCAAGTTTTAAAGCGGATTTGATACTATCTTTATATTGTTATTTACAACAAAAAAAATCAAAAAAGAGTAAATAAATGTTCTTTGAGGTACTGAAAATAAATAATGTGAGTAACTATTTCTTTTAAAAGGGTAACTTCTTTTGGGAGTCATTTACCAATTTATGTAAAAGTAACTACTTTCCATGAGAAAGTGCTTACTTATTATGGGATTTGGAATACTTTTCATAAAATATGGGACACTTTCCATGGAATAAGACATCCTTTTCATGAAAAAGGACATCCTTTTCATGGAATAAGGCATCCTTTTCATGTAAAAGGACATCCTTTTTAAGGAATAAGGCATCCTTTTTATGAAATAAGACATCCTTTTCATGTAAAAGGGTATCCTTTTCATGGAATAAGACATCCTTTTTGTGAAATAAGACATCCTTTTTATGGAATAAGACATCCTTTTCATGTAAAAGGGTATCCTTTTCATGGAATAAGGCATCCTTTTCATGTAAAAGGACATCCTTTTTAAGGAATAAGGCATCCTTTCCATGGAATAAGACATCCTTTTCATGGAAAAGGGTATCCTTTTCATGAAATAAGACATCCTTTTCATGGAATAAGGCATCCTTTTCATGTAAAAGGACATCCTTTTTATGAAATAAGGCATCCTTTTCATGAGAAAAGCTATCTTATTTAATTAAATACCTGAATTACAATTGTTAAAACATAACAGATCCGCTTACAAAAGTTAAATAAAATAAATTATTAATTATAAATATTTAAAGAAATGAAAACAATTCATGTGATATTGGACTATAGTCCATTGCCAACAGTTGAAGTCATAGACTTTGGAGAACATGTGGAAAGTAATATGAAAAGTAACCCGCTATTTCCTACACCTGATGTTCCAATGTCTTTGTTTCATTCGTCATTGCAGACCTTAAAAGATAAACATGCATTGGCATTAAATGGAAATAAAACAGCTACTGAGGGTGTAACAATTGCCCGAAAGGCATTTGAAAAAACCCTGAAACTAAATGCATTGTATGTTGACAGAATTGCTGATGGAGATGAAGAAGTGATAGCCAGTTCTGGATACAAAGCAAGAAAACAACCTGCACCTGCAAACAGACCAGAGTTTAGGGTGTTGGCAGGAAATGCAGAGGGAAGTGTAATATTAATCAGAAAAGCAGTTAAAAGAGCTGCATCTTATGTATGGCAACGTGCTGCCAATCCTTTGCCATCGGAAGAAAATCTTTGGATACAAACAGGTATTAGCACTCAGGCAAAGTGTGTAATTGAAAATCTTGAAAGTGGGACTAAGTATTGGTTTAGGGTAGCAGCAGTTACCAGACAGGGTCAACAGGCATGGTGCGAACCCATAATGAAAGTAGTGCCATAGATCTGACAAATGATTTTCAGTACCAAAAACAAAAGGCTTCATCTGGTGAGTGATGGGGCCTTTTTTTTGTTTTATATCTCTTTCTTATAACATTCAAATAATATAGCACGCTGATAACGCGGATAAATATGATTTTCTATGCACGGAGAGTTCACAAAGCTGCCTGCCTCCAGGCATGGGTTTTGCCACAGATTCCGAAAATTATCACAGATTTGTCTGCATAAACCTGTGCAATCTGTGGCGAATATTTAATAGAAATTCTAAGTTTCGATTTGGGTTTATTTATTGATTGAAAACGATAAATTATTAAACTCAATCAGATTATATTTTTTTTATCTTTGCAACACATAAAAAAACAAAGGGGATATATTGAAAATTTTATCCATCATATTAAGTATATATGTATTATCATTAACGCTCATGCCATGTGCTGATAACAATTCAGACTCATGTGCAATGAATACAGCATATGCTCATAATGAAAATAATTCTCACACATCTGATGTTGATCATTGTTCTCCTTTTTGCGGTTGTAATTGTTGCCATGTGCCTACCATTGTAACCTTTAATCTCATTATAGAAAAATGTGTAACCATATCTGCATTTTTTGTAAGTTTATACAAAGAAGCTCCAATTAAAGATATGATATACAAGATCTGGCAACCGCCCAAAATATAATTACTTCCTTTTATTTTGTTGTTTTTCAGTACGTAATATCGATTACGTGCTCTAATCAGTTTTATCTACTTCTGTAGAAACAACACTATTTTTTTATTTTTTTCATTAAATATTTTCATAATTATGATAGAAAAAATCATTCGATTTTCAATTAACAATAAATTGGTGATAGGATTGTTTGTGTTTGCCCTGATTGCATGGGGCATTTATTCGCTCAAAAAACTTCCTATTGATGCAGTTCCAGATATTACAAACAATCAGGTACAGATAATTTCTATTGCCCCAACATTGGCAGCAAATGAAGTTGAACAATTCATTACAGCACCCATAGAAGTATCTGTTGCAAATATACCCGACCAAATTGAACTTCGTTCTATCTCAAGGCTTGGATTATCTGTAGTTACCATTGTTTTTAAAGACAATGTGGATATGTATTGGGCAAGGCAGCAAATCTCAGAACGATTGAAAGAAGCAGAAGAACTGATTCCCGAAGGAGTTACCAAGCCACAATTAGCTCCTATTTCAACAGGATTAAGCGAAATATACCAATACGTATTGCATGTAAAACCTGGCTATGAGAACAAATACAATGCAATGGAACTGCGTACCATACAAGATTGGATAGTACGACGCGAAATGCTTGGAACACCAGGTGTAGCCGATGTAAATAGTTATGGTGGTTTTCTTCAGCAATACGAAGTTTCTGTGAATCCCGAACAATTGAAGTCAATGAATATTACCCTGACTGAAATTTTTGATGCACTTGAAAAAAACAACCAAAATACAGGCAGTGCCTATATAGATAAAAAACCTCAGGCATTTTTCATAAGAGGTATTGGCCTTGTAACATCTATTGAAGACATAGAAAACATTGTAGTTAAAACAACTGCGCAAGGTTTACCGGTTTTAATAAATGATGTTGCAAAAGTACAGCTAGGAAGCGCTCCACGTTATGGTGCTTTTATTGTTGACACAATTGGTGAAGCTGTTGGGGGTGTTGTTATGATGCTCAAGGGAAAAAATGCATCGGAAGTTATTGATGGGGTTAAAGAAAGAATAAAACTGATTGAAAAATCGTTACCAGAAGGAGTTGAAATTGAAGCCTTTTATGACAGGACAGAATTGGTTGACAGGGCATTAAATACTGTTTCTAAAAATCTTATTGAAGGTGGTTTAATCGTTATTTTTATTCTTGTATTGTTTCTTGGCAATCTGAGAGCTGGTCTTATAGTAGCTTCAGTTATACCTTTGTCAATGCTTTTTGCCATTTCACTAATGAACTTGTTTGGTGTTTCAGGAAATTTAATGAGTTTGGGAGCAATTGATTTTGGATTGATTGTGGACGGAGCAGTCATCATTGTCGAAAGCGTGGTTCATCGAATCACGCAAAGTAAAACACACCATCAAGGTGTTAAAGTTCTTACACGTGAACAAATGGATGGAGAAGTATTTAGCTCTGCAAAAAGAATGATGAACTCAGCAACCTTTGGTCAGATTATAATTCTTATTGTTTATTTACCAATACTTGCACTTGTTGGCATCGAAGGAAAAATGTTTCGTCCTATGGCAGAAACAGTAAGTTTTGCAATTCTTGGTGCTCTAATACTTTCTCTTACTTATGTGCCTGTTGCTTCAGCTTTGTTTCTTAGCAGAAAAACAGAACATAAACCTAATTTTTCAGATAAATTAATGCATTTTTGTTATAAATCATTTGAACCGGCATTAAGATTTTCTTTAAAACACAAAATATCGGTAGTTGTGGTTTCGGTTTTACTGTTTATTTCAAGTGTTTTTTTATTTAAATCGCTTGGAGGTGAGTTTATTCCAACGTTGGAGGAAGGAGATCTGGCTGCAGGAGTTATTACCCTGCAAGGTGGTTCTTTATCAAACACCATAGAAAAGGTAGAAAAGGCGAATAAAATTCTTATGTCTAAGTTTCCTGAAATAGAACATATTGTTTGTAAAATTGGTACCGGTGAAATCCCAACAGATCCTACACCAATGGAAACCGGCGATTACATCATTGTAATGAAAGATAAAGAGGACTGGATAAGTGCATCAACAAGAGTAGAAATGATGGGAAAAATGGAAGAAGAGCTTTCTGAGTTAAAGGGTGTTGTTTTTACACTTCAACAACCTATTCAAATGCGTTTTAATGAACTAATGACAGGTTCTAAGCAAGATGTGGCAGTAAAGATTTTTGGAGATAATCTTGATACCCTTGCCCTAAAAGCAGAACAAGTTGAAAAACTGATCAACGAAATTGAAGGTGTTGAAGACATAAATGTTGAAAAAGTAACCGGTTCAGGACAAGTTCAGATTAAATATGATAGAAAAAAGATTGCTCAATATGGTTTGAACATTCAAGACATAAACCTGTTGTTAAAAACTGCTTTTGCAGGTAGTACAGCTGGTATTGTTTATGATGAAGAAAAACGATTTGATCTCGTAGTACGTTTCGATAAACAATTCAGGAATGATATTGAGTATATTAACAGTTTGTATATTCAATTACCTTCTGGTAATCAAATTACCCTAGATCAGATAGCATCAATAGAAATTAAAACAGGAACAGCACAAGTATCTCGCGAAAGCACCAAACGACGTATTACAGTAAGCTTTAATGTTCGCAATAGAGATGTGCAAACAATTATAAAAGAAATCCGAAATAAATTTGATAATGGAGGTTTAAAATTACCTCCTGGTTATTATGTTACATATGGAGGACAATTCGAAAACCTCGTAGCTGCAAATAAAAGATTATCAATAGCAGTACCTGTTGCTTTACTTTTAATATTCATTTTATTGTTTTTTACTTTCAAATCACTTAAACAAACATTCCTTATATATTCGGCAGTACCACTTTCTTTGTTTGGGGGTGTAATAGCTTTGTATATCAGGGATATGAACTTTAGTATTTCGGCAGGTGTTGGTTTTATTGCTTTGTTTGGAGTAGCAGTACTAAATGGAATTGTATTAATTGCCGAATTTAACCGGCTCGAAAAAGAAGAAAGTATTACCGATATTTATGAGCGGGTGAGAAAAGGAATAAAATCGCGTTTTCGACCTGTGCTCTTAACTGCAGCAGTTGCTTCTTTGGGTTTTTTACCAATGGCACTTTCATCATCTGCCGGTGCAGAAGTACAAAAACCTCTTGCAACAGTTGTTATCGGAGGACTTATCTCTTCTACTCTGTTAACATTAATTGTATTGCCTGTTCTGTACATTCTTTTTTCCGGAAAAAGAAAAAAAATATCGTCGCCACTTACTTCTACAATTCTGCTGGTTTGTTTACTAGGGTTTACATTATTAGGATTTTCTAATAATGTTCAGGCTCAGAATACAATATCTAATACCTATACGCTGGATCAGATAATAAAACAAGCATTGGAAAATAATGGGAATATAAAATCAGCTTCCCTACAACTCGAATATCAAAAAAAACTTAAAACTGCTAGCTGGGAATTCGAAAAAACAAATATTGATTATACTTATGGACAAACAAACTCTTATTTAAAAGATAATAATATTACGATTTCTCAACCTTTTCCTTCTGTTTTTCAAAATACTAGCAATTTAAAACTTGCAGGAGCTTATGTAAAAAATGCTGAAATAGGTCTTACGCTTTCTAAAACTGAAATTATCAGCAATGTTAAATCTACTTATGTTCAACTTGCTTATTGTTATTCAAAATTAAAATTACTTGAATATCAGGATTCACTTTATATAAACTTTCTAAAAGCATCAGAATTAAAAACGCTAAAGGGCGAAAGTCCCTTGCTTGAAAAGGTAACAGCCCAAACATGTTCGATGGAAATTAAAACCTCTATCAATCAGGTTAAATCTGATATTTTAATCAATCAATATAAGTTGCAAGCATTAATTAATGCAAAAGAACCTGTTAATATTTCAGATAAAGCACTTTTTAAAATTGATTTTGCATATATTTCTGATAGTACAGCAATTAATAACAACCCGACCCTTGCTATTTTGAAACAACAGATCGAAATAAGTAAGAGAGAAAAACAAGTTGAAAAGTTAAAGTTAATGCCAGACCTTTCCATTGGATATTTTAACCAGTCGAACAAAGAACTCAATAATAATGATCGCTTTACTGGTATTGAAGTGGGAGTTTCAATCCCTATTTTATTCTTTTCGCAGTCTTCAAAAATTCAGGCTTATAAAATAAATGAAAAAATTGCGCAGAATAACTACGAGTATTATAATACTACTTTAAAGAGCGAATTGCAGGTGCTTTTCCAGGAATATTTAAAACTCAAAGCAAGTATTGATTATTATGAAAATATTGCCATGAAACAATCAGAAATGATTATATATCATTCAGGCAAAAGCTATATGGCAGGGAATATCGATTATGTTGAGTATGTGCTAAACCTTGATAAAGCATTGGAAATAAAATCGAATTACCTGCAAACATTGAACGAATATAATCAATCAATTATCACAATTGACAAGATCTTAGGAAAAACAAATTAATTTTAAATTACAGATTAATAAAATATTTAAACAAATATCATATGAGAACAAAAATGTTTTTGATAATAATAATAACTGCTTTTTATACAATAAGCTGCAACAGCAAAAAAGAAACAAGTGAACATAACAGCGAGCACGAAGAACTCCCTCCCAATATTGTTGAGATGAACGACACCCAATACAAATCGGCAGGAATTGAACTTGGAACTATTGAACATAAAGAATTGAGTTCCGAATTAAAAGTAAACGGACTTGTTAATGTTTCTCCTCAAAACCTGGTTTCAGTCTCTGCCATTATGGGTGGTTACATAAAAAGTACCAAATTGGTGCAAGGTAGTCCTGTTTCAAAAGGACAGGTTCTTGCTGTTATAGAAAATGCTGAGTTTATAGATCTACAGCAAAACTATTTAGAAAGCAAAAGCAAACTTGAATATGCAGAAATAGAATACAATAGACAGAAAGATCTGTATAATGAAAATGTAAATTCAGCCAAAACATACCAACTTGCATTGTCAGAATATAAAAGCCTTCAATCAACAGTTTATGCACTTGAACAAAAGTTAAAATTAATTGGAATAGATGCCAAAAAATTGCAGGTAGAAAATATTTCCAGCACTATTGCTGTTTTTTCACCCATCAATGGATATGTTAAAACAGTGAATGTAAATGTAGGTAAATATGTAAATCCAACCGATGTTATAGTTGAGATTGTAAATACACAAAACCTAACACTTGAACTTACAATATTTGAAAAAGATATTGATAAAGTAATAAAAGGGCAGAAAATCAACTTTAATATTCCTAACAAATCAGATAAAATGATGAGTGCAGTAATATATCAGGTTGGCAAATCAATCAATGAAGATAAAACTATTAAGGTATATGCTACAGTGGAAAAAGACAATAAAACACTATTACCAGGTATGTATGTAAATGCAACCATTGCCACAACCACTGATTCTGTAGCAGCATTACCTATGGATGCAGTAATCTCTTTCGATGATAAAAATTATATATTTGTTTACTCCGAAAGGAAAAAAGAAGGTGAAAAATTTGTTACTTTATTTGAAATAATAGAAGTAAAGAAAGGTTTAACAAATAATGGGTTTACTGAAGTTATACTTCCACAGGATTTCAATATCAATGTAAGGAAAATTGTAATAAAAGGGGCTTACAATTTGCTTTCTGCAATGAAAAATGCAGGTGATATGGCTTGTTAAAAAAGAACTACTTAAGTTATTTGCAAAAATAGATATTATTGTATCATCCCTGCTCCCATCGTTTCATTGGTGGCTTCATCTATCAGAATAAAGCTACCTGTGATTCGATTTGTTAAATATGAATCATAAAAAATGGGTTTGGTTGTTTTTATCCTGATTCTGGCAATATCATTCATCCCAATATGCTTATCAGATGTAAGCTGCTCCATCGAATTGATGTTTATTTTATATTGAATTTCTTTAATAATACATTTTACATCATGGGTGGTATGTTTTAGTAAATACTTGCCCGACAATTGTAAAGGACGTACATTGAACCAACAAATAATAGCATCCGTTTCATTATTTGTATTTGGAACATTTTCGCATTTAACAATCATATCACCACGACTTATATCAATATCATCTTCTAATGTTATTGCAACAGATTCAGAAGCATGAGCTATTGCAACAGTTGTTCTGTCTTTTTCAATGGTCTTTATTTTACTTTTCAAACCAGAAGCCATAGCAATAACTGCATCACCAGTTTTAAAGAATCCACCAGCTACCCTGCCGGCATATCCTCTGTAATCATGAAATTCAGTAGAATGAGGACGAATAATATATTGAACAGGAAATCTTGCATCGGTCTGATTATGGTCTTTCTGTACAGGGGTATTTTCTAATCTTTCCAATAAGGTTTCTCCATGATACCAGGTCATTGATTTGGATTTATGAATAATATTATCACCCAACAAAGCACTAACAGGTATAAAATTAACATCGGGCAAAGCCAATTTTGGAACCAACTCTTGAATATGAGCACAAATTTCCAAATATCTTTCTTCTTTATAATCAACCAGATCCATCTTGTTAATACAAAAAATAATATGAGGTATTCTCAAAAGAGAAGCAATATAAGCATGTCTTATGGTTTGTTCGAGAACTCCATTGCGAGCATCAACAAGAATCAAGGCAAGGTTTGCTGTTGAAGCACCTGTAACCATATTTCTGGTATATTGAATATGTCCGGGAGTGTCAGCAATTATAAATTTTCTTTTGGGTGTTGAAAAATACCTGTATGCAACATCTATGGTGATACCTTGCTCTCTTTCTGCTTTTAAACCATCAGTAAGAAGACTTAAATTGATGTGTTCTTCTCCCCTTCTTTTACTTGCTAGTGTAATTGCATCCAGTTGATCTTCAAATATAGATTTGCTATCGTATAACAAACGACCGATAAGTGTACTTTTACCATCATCAACACTTCCTGCAGTTGTAAAACGTAATAAATCCATATTTACATAAGCTGTATCTTCGTAATTTTTAACCATTTTAATATTTTGTAAATCTTTTTTTAATTAAACCACTCAAACATAAATGAAATATTCACAATTTCATCCTATTGCAAATATAATTTAAAAGTACCCTTCTTTTTTTCTATCTTCCATAGCCGTTTCTGACCTTTTATCATCATACCTGCTACCTCTTTCTGTTGTTCTCGATGCAGCTACTTCAATTACAATATCTTCTATCGTTTCTGCAACAGAAAGTGTTAAGCCAGTACATGTGATATCACCGATTGTTCTGCAACGCACATCTTTAATTTCAATATTTTCTCCATCTTTGCGTTCCATAAAAGGTGCATTTGCTAACCAAACCCCACTCCTATTGAATACTTCTCTTTTATGTGTATAATAAATTGAAGGAATATCAATTTTCTCAAGCATTATATATTGCCAAATATCAAGTTCCGTCCAATTACTAATAGGAAAAACCCTGAAATGTTCGCCAAGGTTCTTTTTACCATTAAAAATATTCCATAGTTCAGGTCTTTGATTTTTGGGATCCCACTGTCCAAATTCATCTCTGTGAGAAAAGAAACGTTCTTTTGCACGTGCTTTTTCTTCATCGCGTCTTCCACCCCCAATTGCAGCATCTATTTTCAATTCTTCAATGGCATCGAGCAATGTTATTGTTTGTAATATATTTCTACTGGCATTGATTCCCTTTTCTTCAACAGCTCTTCCCTTATCAATACTATCCTGCACCAGTTTAACTATAAGCTGAGCATTGATCTTTTTTGCCAATTCATCTCTAAAGTCAAGTGTTTCAATAAAATTATGACCAGTATCAATATGCATCAATGGCATTGGAATATTGGCAGGATAAAATGCCTTCACAGCCAAGTGAACCAATACAATACTATCTTTTCCACCTGAAAACAAAATGGTAGGTCTTTCAAATTGCGCTGCTATTTCCCTGAATATATAAATTGCTTCGTTTTCAAGCTCTTTTAAATGTGTAATTTTAAATTCATTCATCATACATGTCTATATTTTCCGCTTACAAAGTTATTCTTTATGAATGTAAACCACATTCTTTTTTTGAATTATTTTCCCACCACCATCTTCCTGCACGAAAGTCCTCACCTTCATTCACTTTTCTGGTACAAGGCTGGCACCCTATACTAGGAAACCCCTGATCGTGTAAAATATTATATGGTATCTGGTTTATTTTAATATACTCTTTAATTTGCTCTGTAGTCCAATGTATTAAAGGATTAAATTTTATAATTTTATTTCCTTCGTCCCACTCAATAAAATTGAGATTGTTTCTGTTTTCAGACTGTTCGGCTCTTAAACCTGTTATCCATATTTCATTTCCAGCTAATGCTCTTTTTAAAGGTTTTATCTTCCTCAGATTACAACATTCCTTTCTGTTTTCAACCGAATAATAAAAACTAAAGGGGCCTTTTTCTGTCATTAATTTTTCAATATCTGCATTATCAGGAAAATATACTTTTATTTCCTTATTATATTTTTCTATGGTTTTACTTAATACAGCGTAAGTTTCAGCAAACATTCTACCTGTGTCCAAAGTAAAAACCTTTACAGATAAGTTATTAGTAAAAATAATATGTGATATTACCTGATCTTCCATACCTAAACTTGAAGAAAAAACCACCTTATCTTTATGATCATTGTAAAGAAACTGAATAGCTTCTTTAATATCCATATTTATTATACTTGAATTAAGTTTTTGAATTATATCATTCATTGTTATACAGATTTAAAAATAAGTCTATTAATTCCTTTTTTTGCTCTTCTTCTGTTTCTGCGAATTCGTACCATCATTCTTCCCCATCTCAATTGTTCCCACAGTCTTTCATGTAAGAAATATAAAAACATTTTTGTGAAAACTTCCAGTGAGCCGATTGAAAATGCGATTACTGCCTTTCCTGTTAGTAAATAAGAAATAAAAATTGTATCAGCTGTACCAACTATACGCCAGGTAATAGCTTTTAAAACACTTTTTAAAGGCCTGTCTCTAACAATCTTAGAAGTTCTTGTTTTACTTGTTACTTTAATAGTATCAATTTTTTCTCTATCGCTTTTATAATTTTTAATTACATCTAACATTGCTCTGATTTACTATTGATTATCTATTTAATAAATAAGTACAAAAATACTTATTTAAAATTACACCTAATTTTATAAAAACTAAAATATATTATAAATAAAACTAAAATATATTATATTTTAAATAAAACCAGAATATTCCAGTTTATAATTTTGTTATATAAATTTTGATGATAACAAAAAGATATGAAGCAAACTAAAGCTTTAATTTGTTATTGCATTTAGAAA
>DYDE01000120.1 GCA_020718065.1 Marinifilum sp.
ATAAATGGCATTTTCAACAAGGTCGTCATATCTAAAACTTCCGGCAATTTCTGGGAGCATACCTCCTCCGTTTCCATAAATTCTAATCTTTCTTGGGTCGGTAATGTCTAGTCCCATAGATGTAAGTTGCTCATAAGTTAGCTTATAAATACCATTTTTATTTACAGCGATCTTATACCACTTACCTTCTTTCAAAACGGAATTGTCTGCCCAGGATTGATTCTCAGTAAAAGATTTATTATTTGTTTTTACTACTTCAATTGAAATACAAAAAGATACTAACTTCTCATATTTACCAGTTATAGCATTTTTTTTAATAGGAACAAATTTAACATTAGCATATGGCTCTTTTTCCTGAATTGAAATGTAAGATTCTATTGAAATATCATCTTTAATTTTAACAATATTTTCAATCCCATTAATATCTGTAGGACTTAACTCTTCAAAAATTTTATTTTTCAACTCAATTTTAATTTCTGCATTTAGATAATCAATTTTTTTTCTTTTATAAAATGTTGGCAATCCAGATTTATCAATTTCAAACAAAGCATTTTCAAAATGCAAATATTTTATTGTATCCTTTTCAAAAAATTGCGTTTTGACACCTTGCCAATTTAATGTTATTGTTTCTGTTTGAGCATAGGTAAATTTTGCTTGGTACAATATTGAAAAAATTATTCCCCAAAAAATAAATTTATTTTTCATAATTAGATTTTTAGTTAAAAATTATTAATTAAAAACAATAACGTTTTAATGAAAAAAATATTGTAGAATTTTAAAATTTTTTTTTTTGCGAAACATTTTTTTTAATTCTTCGTTAAATTTTTATAATGCTTTTAAAAAAATTCCAATTTGATAAATAAAAGAATATTTATTTTTATATATTTTTTTGTGTTTATGTTGTATTATGTTAATGCTCAGGATGTGTTTTTTTCGCAATATTTTGCAAATCCTTTGTATTTATGTCCTGCATTTGCAGGATCAGGAGAAAATACAAGGTTAGCAACAAATTTTCGAAATCAAAATCCTTCAATTCCGGGAGCATACATTTCTTATACTGCATCTTTTGATCATTATTTTCAGTCTATTTCAAGTAGTGGAGGTTTATTGTTTTCTACTGACAAAGCAGGAGAGGCTGCAATATCAAACTCTTCAATAAGTGCAATTTATTCATACAAAGTAAGAATGAATGAAGATTTTTGTTTTAATACTGGAATACAGGCTAGTTATCTCCAGAGTTCAATTGATTGGAAAACTTTTACTTTTGGAGATCAAATTGATAATAAACTGGGATTTGTTTATCCAACAAATGAAAAACCTCCTATTACAAACAGCGTTCATTCCTTTGATTTTTCAGGAGGTTTAATCGGATATTCAAAAAACATGGTAAGTGGGATAACTGTAAACCATTTAAGTCAGCCTTCAACATCTCATTATATTGGAAATGACAAATTATATTTTAAACTTTCCGTTTTTTATATTGGAAAGTATAAGTTTAACAAAGGCATTAATAATGAAGCTTCCTTAATGCCAAATATTATTTACCAAAGACAACAAAAATTTCAGCAAATTACCGCTGGTTGTTTATTAAATAAAAATCCATTAATTTTAGGATTATTATATCGAAATGCATTAAAAAATTCTGATGCTTGTGTTGTTCTTGCTGGAATTGAAACAAAAGTATTCCGATTTATATACAGTTATGATATTAATTTATCAAAATTTGTAAATTTTATTGGAGGATCACATGAATTTTCTTTATATTTGCTATTTGAAAATTTTAAAAGAGAAAATAAGTCAAGGACAATAGTTTGCCCTTCTATTTAGTTTATATAATGTAAATTAATTATTTATAATATGAAAGCCAAAATTAAAAGATTATTAGTTGTAAGCTGTATTATGGCTACAATGGCATTTGCCACATCTTGTAAAAAACCAACTTCTTCTACAACTGGTTGGAATTATAATGATAAAAAAACTGGCGGATATGAAATGTTACCTTATTTAGAGCAAGAAACCGGACCTGGTTTAGTACTTGTAGAGGGTGGTACTTTTGTATTAGGACGAGTAGAGCAAGATATTACTTATGATTGGAATAATATTCCTCGTAGAGTATCTGTTCCTTCATTTTATATGGATGAAACAGAGGTTAGAAATCATGACTGGTTAGAATATTTATATTGGATAAATAGAGTTATGGGAGCTAATTACCCTGAAGCGTATAAAAAAGCATTACCTGATACTCTTGTTTGGAGAGATCCTTTGGCTTTTAATGAACCTTATGTTGAATATTATTTACGCCACCCTTCTTATAGAGAATATCCTGTTGTCGGAGTTAGCTGGGTTCAAGCAACAGAATATTGTGCCTGGAGAAGTGACAGGGTAAACGAAATGATTCTTATTAGAGAAGGTTTAAAAGATTGGGATCCTATTGATAATAGTGTACAATTTTTTACAACAGACAGATATACTTATTCTGACTATGGAGACCCAAGTACAGGCTCAAATCCGGTATATACAACTGGTATTCCAAATTTAAATGATGCATCTGGTACTAAACCAAAACGTAAAGTTAAAATGGAAGATGGAATTATGCTTCCAAAATACAGACTCCCGACTGAAGCTGAATGGGAATATGCTGCATATGGGTTGATGGGAAATACTGTTGATGAAAACATTATTAACAGAAAACTTTATCCATGGAATGGTCATATTGTAAGAAGTGATAACAAAAATAGTCTTGGTGAAATTGTTGCTAACGTTAAAAGAGGTAGAGGTGATCTTATGGGTGTTGCTGGTAATTTAAATGATGCAGGATTTGTTACAACTCCCGTTTTTTCATATTGGCCTAATGATTATGGTTTGTACAATATGGCTGGTAACGTTAATGAATGGGTTGCAGATGTATTTAGACCTCTTTCATTTGAAGATGTTACAGAATATAATCCTTATAGAGGTAATGTGTTTAAAAACAATTATATTGACCCGGTTTCAAATCAGGTTTTAATCAATGACACTTCTGGTCAGAAAAATTCATGGTTAGGAATGCCTGGCACTACAGTATTTGATGACTTATCTGGTAATCAAAACAGACGCAATTACAGATACGCTGACAATATTAACTATCTTGATGGAGATTTAACTTCTAGTGTTTCTTACGATAAGTTAGATTCAATGGTTGTTAAAAATAGTGCAAACCTTTCTGAAAATAACAAAATGTATGATTATGGTAAAACTTCTATGATTAATAATCAAGCAAGAATTTTCAAAGGTGGTTCATGGAAAGATATGGTTTACTGGACAGTACCTGGTACCAGAAGGTTTTTGGATGAAAATCAATCAACTGATGATATTGGTTTCCGTTGTGCAATGACAAGAGTTGGTAGCCCAATAGGAAATAATTAAATTCTTATATAACTTCCTAAAACCCCATTAATATATGTTAATGGGGTTTTTATTTGTTTATTTATCAAATTTTATGTCAATAAAGGAAATATATCAAATTTTTTTAAAACTCCCGTTTGTTTGTACGGATAGCCGGAAAGTTGAAAAAGAAGCAATATTTTTTTCGTTAAAAGGAGAGAATTTTAATGGGAATACTTGTGCTGAATCCGCAATAAATAATGGATGTCGTTATGCAATAATTGACGAAGAACAATACTATAGAGATAATAGATATATTATAGTTGATAATGTTTTCAAAACATTACAAGATTTAGCTAAATATCATCGAAATCAATTAAAAATTCCAATTATTGGAATAACTGGAACCAATGGAAAAACAACTACCAAAGAGTTAATCAATGCTGTTTTACAAAAAAAATATAAAACGCTAGCTACAGTTGGCAATTTAAATAATCATATTGGCGTTCCACAAACTATTTTAAATATTACAAAAGAAACCGAAATTGCAATTATTGAAATGGGGGCTAATCATATAGGTGAAATTAAAGATTTATGTAATATTTCTCAGCCAAGTATGGGAATTATAACAAATATTGGAAAAGCACATTTAGAAGGTTTTGGAAGTTTTGAAGGAGTGATAAAAACAAAAAAAGAACTATACGATTGGATTAACAAAAACCAAGGTACTTTATTCGTAAATGTTGAAAATGAAATTCTCACAGCAATCTCAAAAGATATTAAGAAAATAACGTATGGCATTACACCAAAAGCAGATTGTTATGGAAGACTTATTAAAGCTAATCCTTTTTTAGAGTTGGAATGGATAATTAAAGATCCCAATCAAACTGTTACTATAGAATCGAATTTGGTCGGAAAGTATAATTTTGAAAACATACTAGCTGCCATAACCATTGGAAGCTTTTTTAATGTTGAAGAAGACCTAATAAAAACAGCAATAAAAGAATATATACCTACCAATAATAGATCCCAGATAATTAATAGTAAGCATAATACTATTATAATGGATGCGTATAATGCCAATCCTTCAAGTATGGAAGCTGCAATCAATAATTTTGCTAATACATCATATAAAAACAAAGTGGTCATTATGGGTGATATGTTTGAACTGGGCGATTATAGTGAGCAGGAACACTTAAATATTCTGGATTTAACAATTAAAAAGAAATTTTCTAAAATTATCCTAGTGGGTAACATGTTTTCTAAAATCAATAAAGATAAATGTATTCCAACTTTTCAGAATTCTGATGAGCTTGCTGTTTGGTTAAAAGAAAATAAAATAACAGCATCCACAATTCTTGTTAAAGGATCAAGAGGTGTTAAAATGGAAAAAATTATTGATACAATCTAGATGAAAGAATTCAATGTAATTGGTGTTATGTCCGGTACTTCTTTAGATGGTGTTGATATTGCTTATTGTAAGTTTATTCAAACAGAAATAAAATGGAATTATCGCATTGAAAAAGCTGTTACTTATGAATATTCAGAAGACTGGATCAGTAAATTATCAAATTTAGAAAAGGAAAGTGCTTTTAATTATGTTAAAACACATATTGAATATGGTCATTATTTGGGAAATTTAATAAAAGCCTTTATAGATGAGAATTCTTTAAAAGTAGATTTTATTGCTTCGCATGGGCATACAATATTTCATCAAACAGATAAGATGATTACATCGCAAATTGGAGATGGAGCTGCAATTGCAGCAGAAACCAATTCTAAGGTTGTTTGTGATTTTAGAACATTAGATGTTGCTCTTGGTGGACAAGGGGCTCCTTTGGTTCCAATTGGAGATATGGTTTTATTTAAAGAATTTGATTTTTGCCTCAATTTGGGAGGTTTTTCAAATATTTCTTATGAGAATAGTAATGAAAGAAAAGCATATGATATATGCCCTGTTAATATAATTCTTAATTATCTGGCAAATAAAATAAACAAAGCCTATGATTATGAAGGAAAATGTGCAGAAAAAGGGATAATTAATGAGCCATTATTAGTTGAATTGAATGAATTGGATTTTTTTAAACAAATATCACCCAAATCATTGGGTAAAGAATGGCTGTATCATGATTTTATTCCAATTATCGAAAAGTACGATATTACTATTGAAGATAAATTAAGAACCGTAATAGAACATATAGCCATTCAAATTAATATAGCTACAAATTTTATAAAAAATAAAAAAATTCTCATTACTGGTGGTGGAGCATATAATGATTTCTTAATTAGAAGAATTTCTTCTCTTACCTCACATCAGATCATTATTCCGGATTCAAAAACAGTTGAGTTTAAAGAAGCGCTGGTTTTTGCTTTTTTAGGTGTTCTTAGGGTACTAGAAGAAAAAAATTGTTTGAAATCAGTTACTGGAGCAAAAAGTGATTCAGTGGGTGGTGCAATTTATTATGGTTTATCATAGACTTATTTAATATATTTAACAAAAAAAATATGAATTTCATTGAATTAACAAATTTACGACAAAGTGTGCGCAGGTATTCTGATAAAATGGTTGAACCTGATAAAATAGAAAAATGTATTGAAGCTGCAAGAGTGGCTCCTTCGGCATGTAATGCCCAACCCTGGAAATATATAATAATTAATAACTCGAAAATTAAAGATATGGTTGCAAAAGCAACTTATGACAAAGTAATGTCTTTTAATAAGTTTGTACCTCAGGCGCCTGTTATTGTTGCTTTAATTACTGAGAAACCTAATTTTATGTCGCAAGTTGGTGGCTGGCTTAAGAACAAAGAATTTAATCTTATTGATGTTGGTATATCTGCTGAACATTTTTGTCTTCAGGCAGCTGAAGAAGGACTTGGTACTTGTATGCTAGGTTGGTTTAATGAAAAGAAAGTAATACAAATACTCGAAATACCAAAAAACAAAAGACCGGTATTGTTAATTACACTTGGTTATGCAGAAGATGATTACAAGCAAAGAATCAAAATTCGTAAAGATAAAAGTGTTATTGCCTGTTATAATAAGTATTCATTCAAATAATAATAAAATTGATTGGCAAAAATATAATCAGATTAAAAGAGGTTAACTCGACCAACCAATATGCTTCACAAATAATAAAGAAAGGCAATATTGATGAAGGTACTGTTATAATTACTTCGAATCAAACTTCTGGAAAAGGACAGGCAGAAAACAAATGGGAGAGTGAAAAAGGGCTAAACTTAACTTTTAGTATTATTCTTACCCCTTCATTTTTGCCAATTGATAAACAATTTCTCATTAGTAAAATTTCTTCACTTGCCGTATTAGGGTTTTTAAAAAAGTTATTTGTAGAAAATGCCAGTATTAAATGGCCAAATGATATTTATATTGGAAGATCCAAAATTGCCGGAATATTGATTGAAAATTCAATAAAAGGAGAAACTATTGATACCACTATAATAGGAATTGGTATAAATATTAATCAAACTCAATTTTCTTCAGAAATTCCTAATCCAACATCATTAAAAATGCTTTTTAACAAAAACCTTGACCTAAATGAATGTTTAGATATTTTTTTACAAGAAATAAATGAATGGTATAATCTTTTGAAATTTAATAACTATTCATTTATAGATAAAGAGTACTTAAATTCTTTGTATGTTTTTAATAAATGGTCTCAATTCAATTATTTGAATCAAAAAATCACAGCAAGGATAAAGGGAGTCAGTAAATATGGTAAACTGCTATTAGAAAAAGAAGATGGCAACAATATAGAATGTGATTTGAAGGAAATCAAATATCTAATATAGATTAATTTTTTTCCATAATTTTTGAAATGACATTGTCATAAATATTTTTAATGTCATTGATTTTTCCAAAAGACTCACCATCTACAATTATTTCTTCTCCATTAACTTCTCCAAGAAGTGAAAATTCAGTTTCGGATGTTGCCAGTATTTCAATAAAATCATCTTGCATTTCAGGAGAAACACTAACAATAACTCTGCTTTGTGATTCGCCAAATAGAAATGCATCTTTACGAATGGAGTCATCTGAAGAAATATTTGCACCTAAACCATTATACATAGCAGATTCGAATAAAGCAACCAACAAACCACCATCAGAAACATCGTGTGCAGAAGAAATTATATTGCTAAAAATAAGATGTTTTATTGTTTCCTGCATTTCAAATTCTTCATTTAAATCAAAGCATGGGGGAGGTGATAGTTTTACTTTATGATATGAATAAAGGTATTCTGAACAGGAAATATCGTTTTTTGATTTACCTATTAGATAAATTATATCTCCTTCTTTTTTAAAATTCAAGGTAGTTTGAGTTTTTTTATCAGGCATTACACCAAGCATACCAATAACAGGGGTTGGGAAAACAGGTTCAACTTTACCATCAATGCTGGTTTGATTATAAAAACTTACATTGCCTCCTGTAACAGGGGTGTTAAATTTTCTACAAGCATTCCCCATTCCTTTTATACTTCCAACAAATTGCCAATAAACTTCTGGACTATATGGGTTTCCAAAATTAAGACAATTAGTTATTGCAGAAGGCTCTCCGCCAGAACAAACAATATTTCTTGCTGCTTCAGCAACAGCAATTTCGCAACCTATTTCAGGGTTTGCATGAACATAACGTGAATTGCAATCAGTTGTGAGAACTATTGCTTTATTGGTTCCTTTAATGTTCACAACAGCAGCATCGGATGGTTTATTTGTACTCATGTTTTTAGTTCCAACCATAGAATCATATTGCTCTATAACCCATTTCTTAGAACAAATGCTTGGATGACTAATTAAATGATTAAAAACTTCTTTTAAATTAGTTGGTTGTTTAATGTTATCAATAGAAAAGTCCTTGCTTTTAGCAAAATAGTCTGGTTCTTTATATTCCCTTTTATAAATTGGAGCACCTCCTCCAAGTACCAATGATTCAGCAGGAACATCTGCAACTAATTGCCCGTTCATATAATATTTTAAACGCTTATCATCTGTTACTTCACCAATTTGCACGCAGTTTAAATCCCATTTATCAAAAATCTTCTGAACTTCACTTTCTCTTCCTTTTTTTACTACAATCAACATACGTTCCTGAGATTCTGAAAGAAGAATTTCAAATGGAAGCATGTTTTGTTGTCTTAAAGGAACTTTATCCAAATGTATTATCATCCCGTGTTCTCCTTTTGCAGACATTTCTGAAGTTGAGCATGTAATACCAGCAGCACCCATATCTTGCATTCCAATAATAGTACTTGTCTTTGCAACTTCTAATGAAGCTTCAAGTAATAATTTCTCCTGAAATGGGTCTCCAACCTGAACAGCAGGTATTTTATCAGCTGATGATTCTGTAATATCCTCAGAAGCAAATGTTGCTCCATGTATTCCATCTTTACCAGTTGATGAACCCACAATAAAAACAGGATTACCAACACCATATGATGTTGCAGAAACTGTATTTCCTTCTTTTACAATGCCAGCAGACATTGCATTTACCAATGGGTTAGTATTATAGCAATCATCAAAATATATTTCTCCTCCAACAACCGGAACACCAAAAGCATTTCCATAATCACCTATACCTTTTACAACCCCTTTTAAAAGCCACTTTGTTCTGTCTGTTTCAATATTTCCAAAACGAAGTGAATTTAATTGAGCAATAGGACGAGCTCCCATGGTGAAAATATCTCTGTTAATACCACCAACTCCGGTTGCAGCTCCCTGATATGGTTCCAGAGCTGATGGATGATTGTGAGATTCAATTTTAAAACAACAACCTATACCATCTCCAATATCAACTAAACCTGCATTTTCTTCACCTGCTTTTGCAAGCATATGTGGTCCGTCTTTAGGAAGTGTTTTAAGCCACATAATTGAGTTCTTGTATGAACAATGCTCAGACCACATCACAGAATATACACTTAGTTCTGTATAATTTGGTGTTCTGCCCAAAATTTCTTTTATCTTCTCAAATTCTTCTGGTATTAATCCTAGTTTCTGAGCAATTTCTAAGGTTACTTCTGGTTCAGATATTGAAGATTTCATAAATATAAATTTAAAATTATCAATTTAATTTCTAACTAAGAACTAAGTTTTTCATGTAATGATTTAAAGCCACTGCCAAGTATTTCATTGGCCTCAATAACTGTAACAAATGCATCAGGGTCAATTTGACTTATAAATTCTTCCATTAAAGCCATTTCTCTGCGATTTACAACTGTAAAAATAATTGTTTTTTCTGCACCATTATACATTCCTTTTCCTGGAATATAAGTACCACCACGATTTAAATCATTTATTATTCTATCTCGAATTTCTTCAAATTTATCTGAAACAATAAAAAGAGTTTTGTCATAACTTATACCTTCAAGAACCATGTCTATCACTTTTCCTGTTATGAAAATCACGATCCATGAGTATAGTGGTATTTTCCAATCCTGAAAAGCAACCAAACCGACCAAAACAATTATAGAATCAACAACGATCATTAATTGCCCTAAAGGCATACGGGTGTATTTTGCCAATATCATAGCAACAATATCTGAACCACCAGACGTTGCTTTTGCTTTAAATATTAAACCCAAGCCAAATCCAACTAATACACCACCAAATATTGAAGAAAGCAAAGCATCGTTTGCAACTAAAGGAACGTCTCCCCAAAAAAAGGTTAGAAGATCCATAAAAACAGAAGTTAATACAAAACCAACTACTGTTTTTATTCCGAATTTTGGTCCTAATATTTTAACTCCCAATATGGTTAAAGGAATATTCATTATTAATGCCATGACTCCTATGGGCAATCCATCAGGTGCAAAAGCAAAAACACCTTTTGTTAAATAATGAAGGACAATGGAAATACCATAAACTCCACCAGGAACTATTTTATATGGGGTAATAAAATATACAAATCCCGCAGCTAAAATAAATGAACCAATTACAATAAGACTATAGGAAAAAAACCATTTTTTTGAAAATAGCTTTTCTTTCTGAATCAAGGGCATAGATTATTATTTTAAGAATTTGAAAATCTTTGCAAAGTTATTGTTTTTGATTAGAAATTGGTAACTTTGGAATGAATATATTTAATAAAATGGCTCTATTTAAAAATTTCTCTATTGGGTTTAATACTTATGGAGATGCGCACAAAATGATTGTTAAACATCGTTTGTGGTGGTATGTTTTTTTACCTGGACTAATTAATTTAATATTGTTTTGTTTGGTTTTTGCTTTCGGGTGGTTTTATTCTGCAAAAATTTCAAATTGGATGATGGATTTACTAGGATTAAATTCAAAACCAGAAAATTTCTTACGATATCTAATTTTATTCCTCCGGTTTATACTTAATTTTATATTTCAATTTATTTTCATCCTGCTTTATGTGGCCTCTTATAAATATATTGTATTAATGATAATGTCTCCGGTATTGGCATTCCTTTCTGAAAAAACAGAAAAAATCATTACTGGAAAAGACTTTCCATTTAGATTTAAACAACTAATTAAAGATATAATTAGAGGTAATTTAATAGTAATTCGAAATATTACTATTGAACTTTTAGCCGCAATTCTGTTTTTCTTCGTGAGTTACATTCCTATTATCGGGTTTTTTTCTCCTGTGTTTATGATTATGGTCTCGTTTTATTTTTTTGGATTTTCTATGATCGATTATAGTAGCGAAAGACATAAGCTTTCAATAAAACAGAGTATTCGGTATGTGAGAGCAAATAAAGGTTTTGCTATTGCAAACGGATGTGTTTTTTATCTTTTACTCCTAATTCCTTTTGTTGGAATATTGATTGCTCCTGCTTATTCTATTATCGCAGCTACACTTGGAGTGGAAAAAATCAACTTCCACAAAAAATAACCATATAGTTTTAAAAACCACTAATTTGCTTTCAACCAAATTAATATATATTCCTAATTTTAAAAGTGATATATTGTTTGGTTTCGTTTTAAAAAGAATCATAATTTTAACTAAATTTGTTAATTAAAAATAATTTATATGAGAATTGCTCTTGTTGGTTTTGGTGCTGCAGCTATAGGTTTTATTGAAAAGATGAAGTCTTCAAATAATGAGATACATGTTTTTGAAAAAAGCAAAGATATTTATTCTTCTAGCATATCTGGAATGCGTGCTGATGGAAAACTTTTTGTTTCCAGCGAGATGGGTGGTGACATGTTCATTGAAATGGCGCTACAAAAACAATTTGTTGATTATTTTATTAACCATACAAATAACCAACAAATTGAAACCGGAAAGTCTTTTTATAACAAAGAGTATTATAAACAATTTTATGAAAGCGGATTTCAACCTATAACATCTGACTTCTATCATATTGGAACCGATCAGTTAAAAGAAGTGCTTTATAATATTTATGAAAACTTTAAAACATTTAAAAATATTCATTTTCATTTTGAATCTGAAATTAAAGAAATAGATTTTTCAGGTGATAAAATAAAACTTAACAATACCGATGTTTTTGATAAAGCAGTTATTGCAGTTGGAAGAAGTGGCCACAAACTTATTAATAACATTATTAAAACTTATCCTAAACTCATATCAGACAATACCAAAGTTGACCTGGGTATTCGTTATGAATTGCCTGATCATATTGTTGAAGAACTGAACAAAGAGATGTACGAATTTAAAGTAAAGTACAAAACAAAAACAGGCTATGTTGTAAGAACATTTTGTAATAACCCTTCTGGTTATGTTGTTACTGAAAATTATGATGATTTTACCACAGTTAATGGACATGCGAAGATAAGAGAAAAAAGCAAAAACACAAATTTTGCAGTTTTAACAACTGTTAAACTTACAGAACCCTTTAATGATCCTGTTGGATATGGATCGCATATTGCTAAACTTTCAAATTTACTTGCAGGAAAGAATAAAGTAATTTTACAAACATACGATCATTTTAAAAATTCAAGAAGAACAAAGAACCTTTATAGGGTAATTCCTACGTTGGAAAACGATAAGTATATTCTTGGAGATATTAATCTTGCTTTTCCAAGACGTATTATTGAGAGTATTGTCGATTTTATTGATAATCTGAATAAGGTAATTCCTGGTGTGGCAAACCCTGATAATCTTGTTTATGCACCCGAAATAAAGTTTTATTCAAATACTTTAAATAACGATACATTTGAAACCCTTAAATTTATTGGCGATTGCTCTGGAGCAACCCGTTCAATTATTTATGCTACTGCACATGGTTATTTGGTAGCTGAAAAAATGGTATAATATTTTTTTAAACTATTTCTTATGAAAACAATTTTATTTATTTATTTATTTTTCTTTTATAGCATTATAATATTTGCCCAGGATACTGTTAAACTGATGCACTATAATTTATTGAACTATGGGGTCTTTTATAGTGGTTGTACAACTACTACTAATAATGTTGATGAAAAGAACGGCTACTTATCAACGACTATTAAATATGCAAAGCCAGATATAATAACCGTAAACGAAATGAGCAGCGATCCTTATTACCACCAGTATTTGCTTGATCATGCTTTAAATGTTGATGGAGTCAGCTATTACAACAAAGCAGCTTATACCAACTACGCCAGTTCCAATATTATTAATATGCTATATTATAATACGGTCAAGTTTACCCTTAAATCACAAAAATATATAACAACAAGTGTAAGGGATATCAATATATATCAGTTATATTATAATTCATCCGATTTGAGCACTACGCATGATACTGCTTTTATTACATGCATAGCTGCGCATTTAAAAGCTGGCAATACTCCTTCTGATGAATCAGAAAGGGCTACAATGACTTTGCAATTGATGACTTATTTAAATAACATTAATGCTGATAATAATTATACTGTTTCTGGTGATTTTAATGTTTACACAGGAAGTGAACAGGCTTTTCAAAATCTTATTAATTATTCTAATCCTATAGTTCGCTTTTATGATCCTGTAAATCAAATAGGAAACTGGAATAATAATTCTGCATATGCTCTTTATCATACCCAATCTACTCACACAGTGAGTGGATGTGCTGCTGGTGGAGGCATGGATGATCGTTTTGACTTTTTTCTTATTTCAAACAATATAAAGAATGGTGCACATCACTATACTTACATGCCAGGCTCATATTGGGCGATTGGTCAGGATGGGAACAGATTTAACCAGACTATCAATAATCCTGTTAATAATAGTGTTCCTTCAAATGTAGCTAATGCTTTATATGGAATGTCCGATCATTTACCAGTAATCCTTAAATTAAAGGTTGATAAAACTATCGGTTTGCCTAATGAATTTAATAATATTCCCTTATTAAGCATTGCTTATAATAACCCTGTAACTGATAAACTTAAGATAAATATTGTTTTTAAAGAAAAAACCAACTTAAAAATCCAAATAGTATCTGTTTTTGGTCAATTGATGTATCAGAACCATTATGAATACAATAATTCATCTTTCAATTGCGAATTGCCACTAGAAAGCTTACAAAAAGGAATTTACTTTATGAGGCTTACTGACGAAAACGATCATCAGATAACAAAGAAAATTATTAAATTATAAAAAGAAAATATGTTTTGGGCAGATTTAAAAATTCAAAAAAAATAGTTTCGCACAGATTTCACAAATATTCGCAAA
>DYDE01000121.1:0-10641 GCA_020718065.1 Marinifilum sp.
TTTAACCAGACTATGTTTTAGCGGAGAATACACTTTGGAAGAGGTTAAGAAAATGATCACAGGGAAAGGGGGTTATGTTGCTTATCTCGGAACAAACGACGCTTATGAAGTGGAAAAATTAGCTGACTCTGGCAACGCCAAGGCTATTCTGATACAAAATGCCATGGCATACCAGGTTTCAAAAGAAATTGGAGCCATGTCTACTGTTCTACAAGGTAAAGTTGATGCAATTCTTTTAACCGGAGGTATCGCTTATGGTAAACCGGTTATAGATATAATTACAGAACACGTATCTTATATTGCTCCTGTTTTTGTTTATCCTGGTGAAGACGAAATGAAAGCACTTGCTTCTAATGTTTTAAGAGTGATTCATAAAGAAATAGAAATACGTGAATATATTTGATTGTGCTTTTTAATTAATCACATTGCATAAATTTTTGATTTTGTTGATATTGAAAATACAATTTTCTGTATTTTTGAACCCTAAATTAAAATAATTGTTGAAAAGAATTATAGCATTCGCTTTTCTTTTATTAACAACCACGTTGTTATACTGCCAAAACGATTCTTTTCTATTAACAGGAAAACTATTTGATAGGTTTAGTTATAAACCTATCGAAAATCTTAAAATAATTAATTTAAGCAGAAAACTATTTAGCTATTCCAATAATACCGGATTGTTTCAAATTTTATGCTTTAAAAAAGATACTTTAATTTTTAATGGTATTGGTTATTTCACAAAATCATTTGTTGTAAATGATTCTATCAAAGCTAAATCTGGAAGCTTAATAATCCTCTTTGACCCAGAAATATACGAACTAAAAGAAACAACTATAAATGGATTGGGAACATATAATGATTTTAAAAAAAATTTCCTTGCAATAAAGCCAGTGGAACAAAAACCAATTATATTAGGTTTAAAACCAGTTAAACCTGGTCCTCCCCAAATTTATAATGAAAAATATGTAAAAAGTATTGGTTTTGCAGTGCAAAGCCCTATTTCGTTTTTTTATTATAATTTAAATGAGAAAGAAAAGTCGAAAAGAAAAATATTCAATCTCAAGTTTGAGGCTCCAATAACCTATGAAATTGAAAAAAAATATAATCGTGAAAAAGTAGGAATTTGGACAGGATTAACCGAATTTGAATTAAATGAATTTATTGTTTTCTGTAACTTCGACAGAAATTTTCTCATTAATGCCACAGAATACCAAATTATAATAGAAACACAAGAAAAATTAAAGGAATTTAAGCTAAAAAAAGAAGCAGATAAATTGGAAAATAAATAGCTTTATTATTGTTTGTGTTTATTTGCGAATCTTATTACCACGAACAGCATAATACAAAATAAAAAGATAGCAAGGAACCATTATCCAATAAGCCTGATGAGATTGTACTGATTTAATATCAGCAAGCTTGCCATATAATAATGGCAAAGTAGCCCCTCCTGCAATTCCCATAATCAATATTGCCGAACCTGTTTTTGTAAATTTTCCTAATCCTTCAATTGCTAAAGGCCAAATAGCTGGCCACATAATTGCATTTGCTATGCCAAGCAATGCAATAAAGAAAACAGATAATTCAAATGGTAAAACCTGATGAATTCCGGCAAAATCAATTATTAAACTAGAATTTATATTCATTTTAGCTGTGAATATTGCTGCTATTGAAAACAATATACCCATTATTGCAGAAATAGATAAAAACCTGCTTTGGTTAATAATTTTTGGAATTAAAATAATACCGAGTATATAACCAATTAGCATTCCCACCAAGGTATATGAAGTAAATAATCTTGCACCAGCCATTGGCACTCCTTGGGATTGACCATAAAGAATAATTGTATCACCTGCAATAACCTCAACCCCAACATAAACAAAAATTGCAATAAAGCCAAGAATAAGATGAGGAAATTGGAAAATACTTGTTTTTTTATTTTCTGCTTCGTTTAAATTATTATCTTCCTTCTCTGGGTCAATATTGGGAAGAGGGGCAAAACGAACCATGATGGCTAAAATTGTTAGTATGATGGCCATTACAATATAAGGCATTATCACTCTAGCAGCCATTTCATCTAATAAAAGTGCTTTTTGAATTAAATCCGTTGTATTAGATAGCTGTTCTTTCAAAACATCGGTGTTTTTTAATAAAATTGCTCCAAGTAATATTGGACTAATAATACCAGCAAGTTTATTACATATGCCCATAATACTAATTCTCTTAGCAGCACTTGCGATAGGACCAATGATTGTAACATATGGATTAACTGCTGTTTGAAGAATAGCCAATCCTGTACCCTGGATAAATAGACCGGTAAGAAATAAACTATACGTTCTTGTCAAAGCAGCAGGGATAAAAACAATGGTTCCAATTACCATAATTACCAATCCCAAAGCCATTCCATTTTTAAAACCAGTCTTCTTTAATACCCATGAAGAAGGAAGCGCCATCACAAAATAGGAAATATAAAAAGCAAATGTAACAAAGTAAGCTTCGAAATTACTCAATTCACATGCTATCTTTAAATAAGGAATTAATGTACTGTTCAGCCATGTTACAAATCCAAATATGAAGTAAAAAATTCCAATGATCGATATAGATAAAATGTAATCTTTTCCTTTATAAGCTGGTTTTGTTTGGGTTGTTATGTTTTCCATGTTAATATATTGTTGTTGTTTGTTAATTTATAATATGATTTATTTGCCGAAATTATAGTTTTTTATTTATAAAGCAAAAAACAAATTAGATTTTATAAAACATAATTATGTATTTTAATGCATAAATTATATTTTGTACCTTTGTAATTGATTTAAATTCAAAATAAATTCTATTATGAAAAAATATATAATAATAACAATAGCAATTCTGGTTTATTCATTTCATGGGAATGCTCAAACTTCAGCATTTGATTATACAAAACTAGATTGTAATGGTGTTACTCATAATCTCTACACTACTCTTGATCAGGGAAATGTTGTTGTGTTAATATATGAACATCGATGTCCTTCTTGTTTGACAGGTGCAAATAATATTAAAAACGTTATTAATAACTATTACAGTTCTAATACGAATATTAAAGTATGGTATCTTGAAAATGGAGGAGGGACTTGTACTGTTGTTAATAATTGGATAACAACAAACACATTGATTGCAGGAACAGTTTTTCAATATTCTTCTGATTTTTCTTCACCCTATGGTTCTGCTATGCCAGTAATTGTAATAGCAGCCGGACCTGCTCATAATACGTATCTGGTTTCTTTGGGTGCATCTACCGTCACAGACATTCATAATGCAATTGAAGCAGCCTTATTAAGCATCGGAATAGATGAAATTTCTCTTTCTTTGAGTTCTTTCAATGTATATCCAAATCCGGTTAACACAAATTCTTTTACTTTGCTATATAATAGCCTGTTATCACAAATAATTACTATCGAATTATATGATATTGAAGGAAAATTAGTACAACCTTCATTAATTACCAAATCCACTCCTGGAGAAAATTCTATTGAAATTAATGTAACTAATATAAATAATGGAATCTATTTTGTTAAACTTAAAACAAACGATGGATTTCAATTGAAAAAAATATTTATAAACAGATAAATCATTATTCTGTAAGAAATATTTTACTAAAATAATTCCAAAAATTCTTATAAAATAATTGGCTTTGGTCATCCAGTAATTCTTTATTTGTTTTAACTTTATCTGTAGGCCATAACTTTATTGTTTCTAATTTATCGTATAAAATGGAATATTCCGGGTGAAACTGTACACCGTAAACATTTTTGTATTTATTATGCTCAATACTTTCAACAACTTTGCCATCGGTAGATGTTGCAGATATTCTGATGTTTGTCCCCAACACATTAATACTTTGATGGTGATAACTTAATACTATAGGTTTAATATTTACCTCTGTTATATTGCTTATAATAGTTTTGGGGAGTATGGCAATCTTATGAAAACAATAATTAGGAATTGTATCATCATATGAAATTCCTTTCCAATAATTGCGGTGAATGTTATCGTTTGCCAATTTAACAATATCTTCATTACATTCAAGTCCATATATTTCTGAAGGAATATCCTGGTAAAGAGTTCCCCCTGTGGCGACATTGATAGACTGCATTCCAAGACAAATACCCAAAATTGCGTAATTTGGTTTTTCTTCTAAAAAGGGTTTAAAATCAATGTTTTGTTTACCTCCTAATAAGTGAAATAAAAATGAAATTTCATATAAGTGATCTTCAGTGAATTCGTTTGTTAGTGTTTTTGTTTTGCTCTTATATATTTGTGGAGGAATATCATCACCTCCCCAAAACATAATGCCATCAGATTTCTTAAATAATTCATAGAATCTTTTTGAGCAAGCATTATTGGTAAAAAGACTATCTATACTAACTTTAAAATCATATCCTTCGAGTTTAATATAAGGATGTTTTTTAGTATAATATTCATATTTTTTGAAATCATACGTTGAACTTGTATTGTAAACACCAATTATTTTTAGGTTAAAAATGTTTATATAATTGCTTTCGATCAAAAATGTTAATTTCTCCATGTTTCCAAACGTCGGATTGACAAGAATAATCGTTGTTTCTTTTGTTTTGTTTGCATACGTCTTTTCATTAATAATAAGAATATATATTCCTAATAATAATGCAATTATAAATAGTTTGTTCTTCATAATTATCTGTAATAAATATTTGTTCTTTTTGTTTTTTCTGTGGTTTTGAAATAATACAATTTAAATGCCCTTATTGTTATAAGCAAAACAACAGGAAAAGTAGCCATATTTAATTCCTGAGGAATAAAAAACCTGGCAATAAGCAATAAAATCATTAAAACAAAAGTTAAAAGAAAATAAAGTTTTACAAATTTTGAGTTTTTTCTAGCCACAAAAAAAGCCATAATAAAATGAAATGGTATTGCCCATAACAATACTAAATTAAAATGCAAAGCAATAAAGTTTGAACCAAAGCAAAGAGTTGCAACTAACAATCCAAGAGCTCCAGTAATAAAGAATAATAAAAAGTCAAATATCCAGAAGTTGCGTTTTTTCAATATTTCAAACAACGTTATTAAAGTAAATAAAGCAAATAATAACCAGAATATCATTAAAGGAGAATATTTATTGGTGGTGTTGATATTTGTAATTGGAGCAGTATAGAGCGTTTTTGTTTTTTTAATAAAAGAAGTACTATCGCCTTTCAATTTTGCTTTATCAAGTGCATTCATCAATTCTATTGGCAAAAACATATATTCAGATTGATTCATTTTATGGTCAGCAGTTAACCCAAATATTAAATCAATTCCCAAATCAGTCCATTTCTGATGACTAATATAATGCGAAATCATTTTTCTAAATGTTGCAATGGGAGGAGGTGTGTATTTTGTAAAATCAATTTTATTGTCTAATGCTTTTATTAGGATATCTCTTATTCTGGTTGTGCAGTTATCATAGAAAAAATCATAATGATAGTAACGGTTTGCTGGTTTGTTGTTTTCTTCAAGCAAATTAAAAAGTACTTGTTTATGTAGAGAGTCAAGATTTAAAGTTTGTTCATAAACGCTTCTGTTTTCATATATATAGGATTTAATAAACCCAAGGTATTCTTCAGTGGTCAAATAATAAAGCAAACGACCACCAACAAACTTTAAATAAAAATATTCTGTTTCAAAATCAAAAGTTCCATAGTTATAAACCCTGTCTATATGATTTTCATAGTCGCATACTCTTATTGCACTATGGCCAAAAATAGAATATAGCTCTTCACCTGGTCCACATGTCAATAAGCTGATTTCAGAATTTTTTGAAAGAGTTACAGCTTTACTATCTCTTAAAGGAAATAAAAAGAATATAAAAAGAGATAAAACAATAAAAATAGTATGCTTCATGATATAGTTGATAATTGTTTTGACACAAACCTACATAAAATTTTTCAAATTTATGCTTTCGTTTATTAAAAAATAAGGAAGCAAATAATAGAATGTTCGTTTTCAAATACCTTTTGCAAGACGTTGATGTTTAATTAAAGAATTTTTTAATAAACAATAAAATAAATTCTAAATTTGGCAATTCAAATTTTAATATTTATTTAAAAACAATAAAAAATGACTGAAAAAATACAAAATGTGCTTAGAGATTCTAAAGCTGCTCGTTGGACGGCGTTGTTGATTGTAGCATTTACAATGTTTGCCGGCTATTATTTGGCTGATGTTTTGGCTCCTTTGCAAGGCTTATTAGAGAACAAACTTGGTTGGAGTGGTTCTGAATATGGGTTTGTTACCAGTGCTTATGGATGGTTTAATGTTTTTCTTTTCTTTCTTATAATTGGAGGTATTATTCTTGATAAAATGGGCGTTCGTTTTACAGGAATAGGTGCAGCTGGAGTTATGGTTGCAGGTACCGCTATAAAATATTGGGCTATTTCAACTCATTCTTTAGATGGAATGATGCTATTTGGATGGAAAGCACAAGTAATGGTTGCTGCTTTGGGTTATGCAATATTTGGAGTCGGTGTAGAAGTTGCAGGTATTACCGTTTCAAAAATAATTGTAAAATGGTTTAAAGGACACGAAATGGCATTGGCAATGGGTCTTCAGTTGTCTATTGCCAGACTTGGAACAGCTTTGGCAATTTCCACTTCACTTCCTGTTGCTTTACATTTTAATAATGTATCTACTCCTATCTTGTTTTGTTTGATAATGCTTTGTATAGGATTTTTGGCATTTTTTATTTATACATTCAATGATAAACGCTTGGATGCAAGCATTGCCACTCACAATGTAATAAATAAAGTTGAAGCTGAAGAAGAGTTTCGTATAAAAGATATATTTAATATTATTGGAAATAAAGGTTGGTGGTATATCGCAATTCTTTGTGTTTTATTCTATTCTGCCGTTTTCCCATTCCTGAAATATGCAACCAGTTTAATGATTAATAAATTTGGCGTAAGTGAATATTGGGCAGGAACGATACCAAGTTTATTACCTTTTGGAACAATTTTACTTACTCCTTTATTTGGGGGTATTTATGACAAAAAGGGTAAAGGTGCAACAATTATGATTATTGGTGCCTTACTTATTATTTTTGTTCATGCAATGTTTTCTATCCCTTTCTTAAATAATTATCTGATTGCAATTGTTTTGGTTTTAATTTTAGGGATTGGATTTTCTTTGGTTCCTTCAGCAATGTGGCCTTCTGTTCCAAAAATTATTCCAGATCGACAATTGGGAACTGCTTATTCTCTTATTTTCTGGGTTCAAAACTGGGGTTTAATGGGAGTTCCTTATCTTATTGGTTGGGTACTTGACAAATATTGTGTTACAGGTTCTGTTGTGGTTGACGGAGTTTCAACAACAACCTATAATTATACCTTACCCATGTTGATTTTTACTGGTTTTGGTGTATTGGCTTTATTATTTGCATTTTTGCTAAAAGCGGAAGACAAGAAAAAAGGTTATGGATTAGAACTTCCTAACATTAAAAAATAAAAACCAAAGGGTTTTAAATTAAAATAACTTTTGAAGTGTCTAGATTTTAAATCTAGGCACTTTTTTAATAGATATGTTTTTCTGCAAGATAAGAAGATCGAACCAAAGGACTGCTTTCTATAAATCTAAATCCTTTTTTTAATCCTATTTCTTTATATTTTTCAAATGTCTGGGGAGAAACATACTCAACTACCGCATGGTTTTCTTTTGCTGGCTGCAAATATTGACCAATGGTCATTATTTTACACCCTACCTTCAACAAATCATCCATTGTTTCTGAAACTTCTTCTTCGATTTCTCCTAAGCCCACCATAATTCCAGATTTGGTTCGGCAACCCTGTTCTGCAAAATATTTTAAAACATCGAGACTTCTATCGTATTTTGCTTTGCTACGAATTTGAGGTGTTAATCTTTTGACGGTTTCAAGATTATGAGAAATGATTGTAGGGTTTGCTTCCACAATTTTCTGTAAACACGCGTTATCATTATTAAAATCCGGTATCAACACTTCAATGGTAATGTTGGGATTTATTTCTCTAACAGCAATTATTGTTTTTGCCCAAATAGCTGCACCACCATCAGGTAAATCATCGCGATCGACCGAGGTAATTACACAATGTTTTAAATTCATCAGTTTTACCGATTGGGCTATACGTTGTGGTTCATCTGGATCCACTAATTCGGGCTTGCCCGTTTTAACAGCACAAAACTTACAGGAACGTGTACAGATATCGCCCAGTATCATAAAAGTAGCAGTACCAGAATCCCAGCATTCTCCTATATTGGGACAGTTGCCACTGGTACAAATAGTATGTAGTTTATTTTTTGTAACAATATCTTTTACTTTGGCGTAGTTTGCTGTTTGCGGTAATTTCTTTTTTAACCAGAAAGGTTTGTGGGTGTTGTCTTTTGAAGGATTCATGATGTTTGATTTAATATCCTTATTATTAAGATGCAAACCTAAAATAAATTTTAAAGAAAAACTTAAAAAATAATGATAAAATGAAATTCTTCTTATTTGTTATTTGAAATTTTTAGTTATCCCTTTTATAATTAATTATTCATTCACTCAGAGAAAACAATATTAAAGCGTTGCTTCAAGATCAAATGTCTTTAAATAGAAACACTTAGAATATATTTAACAAAATAAAGTGATGTATAATCAATATTATAGCAAATAATATTAAATTCTAGCTTAATATGTTAAGTATAAATATAAATAATAAATTTATAAAGCGATGTCAAAAAAGTATTTTTAAACATTTCTATAATATCTTCACTAGTTTTAAAAGACAGAATAGCAATATGTTTTCTATAATAAAGAATAATATCTTTAACAATCTAAATAAATAATTTGTAAAACCACAAATACCTTAAAATCACATCCTTTTTTAAACTTTTTACAAAGAAAAAGATGATTATTATCTTTTATCTTATTATTGAATTATTTTAGGTATAATTATTCAAAAGTAAATAATATTAACATTAAAGCATTAAATATTCACATATAAATTGTTTTTGTTTTTTATTATAAATATATTATATTGCCTATGCATAGATTTGTAATAAAATCATGCTTAATTAATCTTAATATAAACCTTAAACAATCACAAATGAAATTAAAAAAGAACATTCGGAATGTTATGGTAATATCATTGCTGATATTACTATTTGTTACTTGTAAAAAACAAGACACAATGGTTGATCATTCGACCAACGGCACACAACAAGTTGTGATGTCTTTAGAATCAAAATCAATTGAAGTGCTTTGCAATGAGTATTTCAGCAAGAACCCTGCTGTTGTTAACAATTCAAAAATTCTGATCGGAATTACAAATGAATTTATGGGTATTAACAGAAACACCAATGAATTTAAAGGGAAGCAAACTTGTAAAATTCAACCAATATATGCCCATGGCATAGATGGTGTTGCTTACTATGAAATTTGGTTTACCGAAGACAACAAAACTCCTAAAGGCTGGATGTTGGTTAGTGTTACTGAAAAAGATCTGCCATTGGTAAATTTCTCACAAAACGGTTTGCCTTATTCTTATCAGGTTATGCTAGATGCAAATGAAAAGCAAATTCCTATTAATGCAAAAAACAAGATTTATCGTTTTGGAGTTAGCTATTTTACACTTGAAGCAGAAGATGGAAGCAGACTTGCAGAACATGGAAAAATGCCAGGATATATACCGGCAAATGTTTCACTAAGTGGAGAAGGCTCTGGTGATTCTAAAAACGGACCATCTAATATAGAAGACAACACCAATCTTATTGAAGGAGTTCATTATTTTTCAATTGAGAGTTATGAATCGCTTAAAGATTTATATTCCAGGTATTATTATAACCAAAATAGAGCAGATTTTGCTAAAACAATGAAAACTAAAGTTTTTCCTGATCAAGGACATGGTGTTGCCTATACTAATACCAAAGATTATATCTACCGTTGGGTAAGCGGCCAACATGGTTATTATACACAAATTCCTGCACATTCTGGTTATAATACTACAGATTGTTATTCAGGATGTAATAATAATGCATGGTTAAATATCTTTGGTTGGTGGGATCTTAATATGTCTAAATCCAATCTTATACCAACTACTTCTACAGGTGAAACTTGTCCATTATACAGAAATACACAACCAAGAATGGACGTATTAGATCCTGCACAAATGTCTTTAAGATCTCTTTGTGGTACATTTTGTTCAAGTGGTGGTGGAGCCACACTATGGAGCAATGCATATAAAGGTTATAAATATGCTCAAAATAAAGGTTATGGATATTCTTATAGCTACCAATGGTGCCTTTGGTCTGGATGTAGTTCTAATCTAGCTAATATCCTTACTGATTGTATTGGTAATAATTACAGACCTGCTCAAATTGGTGCAAATTCGCATTTTTATGTTGGCTATGGATATGCACAATGGGCTGATGATACCGATCTGACTTGGGCATATTGTTACCCAGGCTGGTCAACCAATGAAAGTGATGATGTATGGATTTCTTGGAATGATATGTATTCTGCAGTAAGACTATTTGTTTATTAAGGAGGCTTCTAAAAATTAAGTTTCTCCCGCAGATTTCGCTGATTTTCGCAAAATAAATAATACAACGTATTGAAAATAAATCGGCGAATATTTG
>DYDE01000121.1:10649-13977 GCA_020718065.1 Marinifilum sp.
GCGGGAAACTATTTTTTTTGAATTTTTAGAACTGCCTTTAACTAAACAAATTAGATTTAAACTTTTATAATATCTCAGGAAAAAATCCTGAGATATTTTTTTTAATTATTGTAAAGAACAAAATTCTGTTCCTTCATTTGTTAAGAATTTGAAATTGAGATTAAAATCAGACAATAGAACCGTAACTAATTAGTGCCTAAAGTTTCAAATGCCTAAATTGCCTAAAGTTTGCTAACCATAATTTTAACTTTCAAAACATGACAATATATTTTTTAAATTTATTGATAAAAACAGATTCTTTTGAAATGAAATTTTTAGTTTATGCTTTATTTTTAACTCTAAGTACTTCAAACTTAAGGCACTTTAAGTACTGATTAGTTATATAGAATCTTTGCTAAATAAAAATCAATCGAAAACAATTTGTATTTGTTTGTAAATGAATTATTTTTACATTTTAATTTTAGAAAAATAAAACAAAGATAAAAATGAAGAAACAACTTTTAATTTGTTTGGCAATTGCATTAATAATTGTAACAGCCAACGCTCAGAGCACACAAAACGTAGGGTTTAAACTATTTGGTGAAAAAATTGATTATGAAACGGCTACCATTGCTCTAACTACGATTAATACAACCTTAACCACACTTAATCTTGCAGGAATAACACCAAAATGGCAATCGCAATACATACAAGGAGTTGCTGTGGCAACAGGTGCTTGTCAGTTGGGTTTTGGTATATGGCAGGCCCGCAATAATTTTACCACACTCAACCTGGTTAATATCACTGCTGGAACAGCTACAATCATCACCAATGGCTTTCTGCTATATAAAACATTCACAGGTGGTAGTACTCCTACAAAAAATGATGGCAAAAAGTCTTCTTCCTGGAATATTTATTCGTCTCCGCTCCCATTAACAAACAATAAACAGGAAATCGGTATCAGGCTGGTTAAAAGTTTTTAAAGATCATTTTAACTCTTTCAGTATCCTCAATGCCTCATCAACATGTTTTGTTGCTTGTATTTGAGAATTGAAAACGTAAACTACCTTTCCTGTTTTATCAACAACATAACTAACACGACCTGGCAATAATCCCAGGAAATTGGAAGGTACTCCAAAAAGTTTCCTTATTTTGTTTCCCTCATCGCTCAATAAAGTATATGTAAGTTGGTATTTTTCTGCAAAATTCTTATGACTTTCTACCGATTGTCCGCTTATACCAATTATTATGGCATCGGCTTCATTGAACACATCGAACTGATCGCGAAAATAACAGGCTTCTGCTGTGCAACCGGGGGTATCGTCTTTGGGATAAAAGTAAATTACAAGGTTCTTTTTACCAATAACAGAAGTTATATTAAATAAATTGCCGTTTTGATCTGGCAAGGTAAATTCAGGAATAATGCTATTGATTTCGATTTTATTCATGGGAGTATGTTTTATGTTTTATTGACTAATGAATAAACCTGAGGCAGAGCCTCGGAGTATCTGCTAATATTAGCCACAGATTGCACAGATTCACGCAGATAGTTCTGTGATAATTTGTGAAATCTGTGGCAAAGAAATAACAACAACAAATTACTGATGCACACCCCGAGGCAGAGCCTCGAGGAATTCATTGATTAAATGATAAAATTAATCATATTTATATTAAGAACATTTATTTTTTTGTAAAACTGTTATAATCTGACTTATACAGCTTTATTCAAATGAATTTGTAAACGTATTTTTTTGTTTCAGAGTGTAAGATGCTGAATTTGTTATAAGTAAACTTTTAGTACACTTAAATAATTAACCAATTCTAAATTAAAAAACAGAATATAAGTGAATTATATTTTTAACATTATGTAAATCTAATAACAATCACATAATAAGTGGTTTACCGTTATTTCACGTCTCAACAAAACTCTTATTTTATTTTAATCGAACAATTCTTGTCGTTCAATACAAATATTTCTGTATCTATGCAATACGGAATTCCGTACTACATCCGTACACATGTATTTAGGCAGTACGTACTTCCGTATTGGTAAAATACAGTTGTATTTATGCGGTACGGAAGTCCGTTTTGCATCCGTACACATGTATTTGGTCAGTACGACATGTCGTACTGGTAAAAAACTTTCGTAATTATTTAATAAACAATGTAGTTTAAAATAAGTATGCTTATATAAATTGATTTTTTTATACGTTCTAATTTATACAGCAGTATTCTGATGAATAAAAAAAAAGGACCATATTGATAACTTAGTTTGCAATAGATTTCTCTGCTAAGCATAATTTGTAATTATGCTTGGAAAATAATTGGTTGTGCAAAATAACAATTCATTTTTTTATATTTGTCAAACAATAATTTATGCCAACATTAAAACAATTAATTAAATGAAAATTGGAAATTTTCAAGTGTTCGAAGCGGCATTACAAATGCCGCTTAGCTGGGGTTTCACCTTCGCAGTTTAATATAATTTTAGATTCTTTTAAACCTTATTCAAATTTAAAAAAATAGCAAAAATGAAAAAATATTTATTTTTAATAATATTTGTAGTGTTCAATGTTGGAATTTTAAAAGTTTATTCACAGAATAAAAACAATGGAATTCGTTACTATTTTCATCCAAAAATTGATTCAATTTTAAAACTAGCTATTGATAGCAATGCTTTAAATATAAAATCTTTTGATTCTTTGTCTTATTATATTAGATTTTATGAAGAGGATACAACAATAAACATAGTATTATCATATTATTGTAGTAAATGCCATATTTTTGATGAAAAAGGAGATATAAAGAATTGGATTACTTATTTGGCAAAAAACACAAATAGATACTATTCGATTTCTAATAAGAAAATTCCATTAATATTTGATTCTGATTTGAACTTTGGTGTAATAAAAATGATTGATGAGAAAAATGGTTCTTTAACAAGTTTTTTTTCTTCCTCTCTAGAATTCGAGAAACGACTATTAATTGTAGCAGATTGGCGAGGTTATATGAATTTTAAAATATATAAATTAAGCCTTATTAGTTTTCCTTAATCCCCCGTTACCCCCGCTACCGCACGAGTCCTCTCGTGTGGTAATAAACAAAATAATCTATAAATTTGCATTATGAGCCGGAACTATAAATTTCATAAACCAGAAGGAGTATATTTTGTGAGTTTTGCAGTAGGAGAAAATATTAGAAAGAGTAATTTTGTAAAATAGATTGCCACACAGCAATCGTGCAGCAGCGGGAGTATAAGACAAATTGTATTAAAAATACAATTTGTCGCGTTGCTCTTTTAGTTTTTCATCCCCGCTACCGCACGAGTCCTCTCGTGTGGTAAGTAACA
>DYDE01000122.1:0-1225 GCA_020718065.1 Marinifilum sp.
TATGGCAAAGATAATAAGTATTTGTGTAATTATTAAAAAGACTTTATATAATTACCGCTATTGTTAATACAAATATTTAAAACGCTATATAAAAAACAAGTATTTATACACTACCAAATATAATAGAATTGGGTAGTTATACTCTTTTTTTAAACCTATTTATGTAGTTATTTTGTATTTTCAAAATCGTAGAATTACTTAAGGGTAAATACTGAAAAATTTTGTTAATAATTTAAATTTTAAAAAATGACAGATAGTGAAAAAATATTTGAGTATTTAAGTGGTGGCTCTCTGGGTGAGTTTAAAATTAAAAATGCTTCTTTAAGATATGTTATCTTGCCAGATGCTATTTTACAAGATGTAGAACTTCCTTCTGCAGATTTAAGATATGCAAATTTTACAAGAGCTAAGCTAATTGGAGCTAAGCTTTCAGATGCCAACCTAACAGATGCTATCTTTAGAAGTGCTGATCTTAATAATGCAATCTTAAAAAGGGCAAATCTACAAGGTGCTGTATTAAAAAATGCTAACCTACAAAACGCTGATTTATCAAATGCAATTCTTTCTGTTGCCATATTAAGAGAAGCTTTATTGATAAACACAAATCTCGAATTTGCTATTTTAACAGGAGCAAATCTGGAATTCGCTAATTTAAATCACGCTAACTTATCAAATTCAAATCTAATAATAGCTGTATTACGTGATGCCACCTTAATTGGAGCCAATTTATCAGGAGCTAATCTAACTGGGGCTAATTTTGAAAGTGCTAATTTAAAAGGTGCTAACCTAAAAAAAGCCAATCTGATTTGTGCTCATTTAAGATCTGCAGATTTATCAGGTGCAGATTTATCAGGTGCGGATCTTTCAAGCTCCGATCTATCTGGTGCAAATCTATCTCATACAAATTTAAGAAGAGCTAACCTTACAAATGCTGATTTAACAGATACAATACTTACAAATGCGGATCTTAATGGAGCAGATTTATCAGGTGCGGATTTAACAGATACTAATTTAACAGGTGCAGATTTAACAGATACTAATCTGAGGGGAACCGATTTAAAAAATGCTACCCTAAAAAACACCAAACTTACTAATTCAATACTTGCTAATGTTAATCTTGCTAGTGCTATAGGAAAGGCTTTGCCATATAATTGAAAAAGAACAAAAAATTAAAAAAAGCCATTTCTGTTTTAATAGAAATGGCTTTTTTTCTGCTCCCTCTGCT
>DYDE01000122.1:1354-13922 GCA_020718065.1 Marinifilum sp.
ATGGCTTTTTTTCTGCTCCCTCTGCTGGACTTGAACCAGCGACCCTCTGATTAATCCCGACCTGTCGGGACTCTAACCAACTGAGCTAAAAAGTCCATTTCTCCTTTATGTTCAATTAATAATTCTATTATTCTTCTGCTTTTCATCTGTTTTATTTTTTTCTCATATTGCATTGTAACAGATCTGCTTTCTGAAACAGCAAATGTTGCCTTTAACTCCCATGGACGATGTTTTGAAGTATAGCTTATCCTTTCATTATTATTGTGTTCCACTAATCGTCTTTCGGGATCTATGGAATATCCAACATAATATTTATCAGAAGTCGCTGAATATATAATGTAAATATAAAACATAAACATAAAAAAACTTAAAAGCCATTTCTATAAAAAATAGAAATGGCTTTTTTTCTGCTCCCTCTGCTGGACTTGAACCAGCGACCCTCTGATTAACAGTCAGATGCTCTAACCAACTGAGCTAAGAAGGAATTTCAAATTGAAGTGCAAAATTAAACAAACAATTCAAATTAACAATATATTTGTAAAAAATTTTAAAGATAAATTTATGAAAAAAGTTTTAGGTATGGGCAATGCCCTTGTAGATATTATGACAAAGCTCGAATCGGAAGATTTACTTCTTGCATTTTCTCTTCCAAAGGGAAGTATGCAATTGGTTGATAAAGACTTTGCCAATAAAGTAAACAATGGCACTAAACATTTGGAAAAGAAGCAAGCTTCAGGTGGTTCGGCAGCAAATACAATTCATGGTCTCGCAAAACTTGGTGTTGAAACCGGATTTATTGGAAAAATAGGAACCGATGAATTTGGAAAGTTTTTTCAAACAGATATGGAAAGTAGTAATATAAAAACACATTTGATGTTTGGAGAAAATGAAACAGGCAGAGCAATTGCCTTAATCAGTCCAGATTCTGAAAGAACATTTGCTACCTTTTTAGGTTCAGCAGTTGAGTTATCAGCAAAAGATATTCAACCTGAATTGTTTTCGGGTTATTCTTATTTTCACATTGAAGGTTATCTTGTTCAGAATTACGATTTGATAAAAAAAGCTGTTAAGTTAGCCAAGGAAAACAAACTAAAAGTTTCTCTAGATCTTGCTAGTTTCAATGTGGTTGAAGCAAATATTGATTTTCTTAAAAGCATAATTAAAGAATATGTTGATATTATTTTTGCCAACGAGGATGAAGCCAAAGCATTTACCAGCAAAGAACCCGAAGAAGCATTACAAATACTTTCAGAATATTGCGAAATTGCGGTTGTTAAAACCGGAGAAAAAGGTTCACTGGTAAAAAAAGGAAACGATGTTTATAAAATAGGAATTGTAAAGGCCAATTGTATTGACACTACCGGTGCTGGTGATTTGTATGCTGCCGGTTTTCTTTATGGTTTAACAAAAGACATGCCATTAATTAAATGTGGCGAAATTGGTGCTTTACTTGCAGGAAATGTGATTGAGGTTATTGGGGCAAAGATTTCAATAAACAAATGGAATAATATTATAAATATACTATTTAAATAAAAAACCATTACTTTTGTTAAATAATATTTAATTATTAATTTAAAATTTATCATCATGAAAAAAATTTTTACACTTTTATTAGTAGTATTTGCTGTTTCTTATGGAATAAATGGCTATACTCAAATTACCTACAAACTAAATGAAAGTTTTGAGGGTACATTTTTACCAACTGGATGGACAAGTAATAGTGTTGCTGGTTCAAAAATATGGGTAAAACAAGATGATTCTAAATTATCATTACATCCTCCATTTCCAGATGGAACGAATTGTGCCTGGATGGATTTTGAAGCACCTAATGGTGAAGATTATTTAATTACACCACAAATAATGAACATCGTTGCTGGTGATTCACTTATTTTTACATGGGTAAAGCAATATACAGATGGGCCTTACCCATATGATTCTTGTATTGTAAGATTATCAACTACAACTGCAACACCTAACGCTGCTTTTAACCAAACGCTAATGAGAATTTGTGTTCATTGCACACCTGTTGGCCCTCAGGTATGGAGCAGGGTTTCTATTCCTCTTTCAGCATATATCGGACAAAATGTATATATTGCTTTCGATCACAAGGATACAGATGGACATGGAATGGGGCTCGATTTGGTTCAGGTAAAAAACAATGGTGTAGGTATTTCAAATGTATCAAATCCTGCTTTTAACTTAAATCAAAATTATCCAAATCCTTTTATTGGTTCTACAATGATTAGTTTTGAACTTAAAACCAATGATTTTGTAAAACTTACAGTTTTGGATGTTTTAGGAAAAGAAGTTACAACTTTGGTAAATCAAAACTTAACTGCAGGAACACATAATGTTACATTTAATGCAGCAGACTTAAGTTCAGGTGTTTATTTATATAAATTAGAAACAACTGATTTTAATGAAACAAAAGTGATGATGTTAGAAAAATAATCATTATCTATTTTACAATAAAAAAGGCTGTCAAAATGACAGCCTTTTTTATTTTAGTTACTAAGTGTTTTATCTTTGGGATATTTAACCGAATAAGACAATTTGTATGTTTTGCTATCTCCTGCATTAAGTTTCATTTTCCATATTAGTTTTCCTGTTGTTTCTTCATACGTTGCATTAGATATTTCTATCTTTTCTATTTCAATATCCTTATCTGTTGACAGAGGGATCTGATCTTCCAAAACCAAATCAATTGCTTGTTTCTTTTTATTTTTAACAACTATTTCCCAGCTATACGTTTCTTTTTTGTTAGCTCCAATAAATTGTCTTGATTGATAATCTTTTGTTTTAGTACGTGTTACAACAATGTTTTTATCTCTTCCCAGAGATATATCAAGTGTATCATTCGTATTACGAACATCAACATAAGATTTTCCAACATAGGTATCTTCATAAAACAGATTGATTTCACCAGATAGCAAATTATATTGTTCCCAACCACTAACACGTGCCATCAGAAAAGCATCAACATCCAGTTTAGGAACACAATAGTATTGGTATTGAGCAGGTAAGGTGTAGTTTTGGACATCAATCATTGCTTCTTTCCCGTCAGATAAAACAGTATAAGGTATGCTTATTTTATATTCAACATTTGTTTGGGTTTCAACTACACTTGTAAATGAACCAAGGGTTAATGCGTCTCTTCCTGGCATTTGATCTAATGATTTTGGAGCATTGGAGGAAACTTCTTCATCCTTTTTAGATTCTTTTCTTAATCCGCCTGATTTATCCTGATCGTAATAAACATATGGATTGTAAAAAGATAAATACCAAGGCGGTAAAATTGGTCTGGCACCGCTTTGAGTAGGATTTCCTGTAGAAAGAGTTATATAAATATTTTTCCAATCTTCGCCTGTTGTTTGTCTGATTTTTGATTTAAAAAACAAATTAATGGGGTTGTTTATATCTGTTGCTCTTAAATCGTAAATAGGGGTCCAGCTTGCATTTGTTGTTGCATATGAAAAAGTAAACTTTGCATTTACTCCTTCTTTTGCAGATACTGCTACAATTATTTCTCCGCTTGGTTTGTTCATATTTGAATTTACCAAGCTTAGTTGATTTGTTAATTGGGCAAGTTTTTCATTTATTTTCTTGGTTTTTTTCTGTATATCTATTTGTTTGGTTTTAATATCAGTTAATCTGGTTCTGAAAAAATCTGCTGCCAGAACAAGTTCTGTTACTTTTACTCCGATATCCTGACCACCAATTGCTTTATTGGCTATAATCATAGCTTCTTCTTCTGCATATACATTTTGCATTCCCTGCAATAAAGTTAGATCTTGCTGCAACATTTCTATAGAATCATTAATTTGTTTTACCTCTTTGTTTATAGCTATATTGTTTAAATAGTTTAATTGGTATCTTACAGATAAAATCGTAAAACTACCTTCTCCTTTCACCTGAACTGTAGTGGGGTTTATATATGGAGAAAGATTTTGAAATAAAACGTAGGTAGTCCCTTCATTAAGGTATGTATTCCCTGTTCTGGTAATTTGTGCACCGTTTAAAAATACTGTTACATCTTTTATGTCTGATTTTACAGTTTTTTCATTGTCTGTTGCATTCGCATACTTTATAATAATAAGCAAAAACATAATAAAAATTGTCTTTTTCATAAATTTTTAAGATTAAGTTATTAAATGTTAATTTGAACTATTGGATGCAAATGATTTAATATTTTCATAAAGATATTAAATAAAAATCATTTGATATAAGAATATTAAATAAGAAAACACATAAAGTTAAAAACTTGTTTTAATTAAATGTTTAAAAAAAAAGACCTGCTTTTACAGGTCTTTTATAATTATTAATACTCATCTTCATGAAAAAAGAAGTCGTCTTTTGTAGGATAGTCAGGCCAAATATCTTCAATACTATCGTATATTTCGCCTTCATCTTCAATTTCTTGAAGGTTTTCAATAACTTCAAGTGGGGCACCAGATCTAATTGCAAAGTCAATTAATTCATCTTTGGTGGCAGGCCATGGTGCATCTTCTAATTTAGAGGCGAGTTCGAGTGTCCAGTACATTTTTACTTTTTTTGAATTTTCATGCAAAAGTAATCTTTTTATTAAAAAAAACAATAAAACTTATTAACAATAACAAATGGTCAAAAACTTCTGATAATTAAGAAGATTTTGTACACTATTGTTAATAAATGTTGTTTGTTAAATTATTTTTTCAAGCCTATGGGGCTAATCAAAATAATTTATTTTAACTACAAGGATTTTTCTTTTGATTAACAATGCGAAGTGTATCTTGTGCAATAACCAATTCTTCATTAGTAGGCACAACCATAACTTTCACTTTAGAGTCGGGTTTAGATATCAACTCTAGTTTAGATCTTAGACCGTGATTTTTTTCTTTATCAAAAGAAACTCCCATAAATTCAAGACCTTCACAAATATGTTCTCTTGTTTCGCCACCATTTTCGCCAATACCTCCTGTAAAAATAAGCAAATCTAATCCACCCATTGCAGCAGCATAAGCACCAATATATTTTTTAACTCTATAATAATACATTTGTAATGCCAACTCGGCTCTTTTTTCTTTTTTGTCCCAAGCTGCAACTTCAATGTCTCTCATATCATAAGAAATCCCTGATATTCCAAGCACTCCACTTTTTTTATTAATAAGGTCGTTAGCTTGTTCAAGGTTTAGATTTTTCTTTTTCATGATATAAAGCAAAGCACCAAGGTCAAAATCACCACTGCGTGTTCCCATAATTAAACCTTCAACTGGAGTCATACCCATAGAAGAGTCAACTGATTTACCGTTTTTAATTGCAGTAACCGAAGCTCCATTTCCTAAATGACAAGTAATGGCTTTAATACCATCTTTCTTTAAGAATAATGCATCACATGCTTGCTCATAAACATATTTGTGACTGGTACCATGAAATCCATATCTTCTAATTTTATTTTCTTCATAAAGACTATATGGAATAGCATACATATACGCATAGTCTGGCATGGTTTGATGAAAAGCTGTGTCAAAAACTGCTACTTGAGGAATGTTTGGTAAAAGTCTTTGCATTGACAATATCCCTTTTAAATTAGCAGGGTTATGCAAAGGAGCTAATTCTATACATTTTTCAATATCTTTTGTAACGGCTTCAGTAATTAATGCACTTGCACTAAAGTTTTCTCCTCCATGTGCAACGCGATGTCCCACTGCAATAATTTCTTCAATAACTTTAATTACACCATGATTAACATCTAAAAGAGCTTTCAAAATCAAATTGATTCCAGTTTCGTGATCAGGAACATCTTGAATAAGTTTATAGGTTTCTTTTGCTTTTGGTTGGTGTTTTAGTTCGCTGTCTTTTAAGCCAATCCTATCTAATAAGCCTTTAGCTAACAAATCAGCGTTATTTGCCATATCAATCAATTGGTATTTGATTGAAGAACTTCCACAGTTTAATACTAAAATTTTCATTGTTTTACGATAGTTGTAAGGGTTTAACTTCTTTTATATTTTCAACAAACCTACGAGAAATTTAGCTAATACGCAAGCATCTACTCAAAAAAATCTTAAAAAAACTACATTAACCTACTCTCTCTTACCATATTTACATTACAAAACATGAAATAAAAAAAGGAGGTAGTTTTTATTACCTTTGCAAAAAAAATTGTATGCATTTTAAAATTGGTGAAAAGGTTTGTTTTTTAAACGAAAGACGCGAGGGTTATATTACCAAAATCATAAACAGTAAAATGGTTTCGGTTGCAATAGAAGAGGGTTTTGAAATTCCGGTATTGGTTAGTGAACTTGCACCTATAATAATGCCTGATTATATTCAGGATAAAAAAGATAATTCATATCAACAACCTCAAACAATAAATACTCCAGAACCAATATCTGAAGATAATGATTTAATCAGTTCTCTTTTTGTTAGTTCTGCTAATAATATTGATAATGGAATCTTTCTTGCTTTTGCCCCTCAAAATAGCAACAACGTTTTATCAGGCAGCATTTCGGTTTATTTAATCAATAACACCTCTTATGATTTGTTATTTGCTTATTATTTGAAAGACGATAACAAATATAAAGGAGCTGATTATGACAGGCTTGATGCAGAATCTAAATATCTTTTACAGCTTATTGACAGGAGCCAGTTAGAAGAATGGACTGATTTGAAAATTCAGTTTTTATTCTTTAAAAAGGGCTCAACAACTATTAAAGCTCCATTAGATAAGGGAATTAAAATCAAACCCATTAAATTTTACAGAGAAGAAAGTTATAAGTATAATCAAATGTTGGAACAACATTGTATTTTAATTCCTGTTACCGGAAAACAAGTAACAGAAACAGAAGAAACAAGTGAGCCAAATAAATATGATTTAAAAATTGAAAACGACAATAGAATATATATTGATAAAGAAAAAAACGCCTCTCTTGTTCCCAAAGATGAACATTTTCCTGAAAAACATATTATAGACAGAAAAGTAGCTGAAGTAGATTTACACATTGATGAATTATTAGATAGTATTGAAGGGATGACAAACAATGAATTGTTAATGTATCAGGTAAATTATTTTATTAAAATGCTGGAAAGTGCTATTGTAAATAAATTTTTTAAGATTATTTTTATACATGGAGTTGGTAATGGAAAATTGAAAGAAGAAATAAGGAAAATATTGAAAGAAACTTACCCCTATTTGAAGATGTATGACGCATCAATGGCAAAATATGGAGTGGGAGCAACTGAAGTACAAATACCTGTTAATATGAGCAATTTACAAAGTAAAAACAAATAAAGCAAACCGTTCTATCGCCTTACAACAGCTGTTGTATGGAGGAAAGTCCGGGCAACAAAGAGCGCCATACTTCCTAACAGGAAGCCATTACGAGAAATCGTAATGCGAGAAAGTGCCACAGAAAATAACCGTCCCAATTTATTGGGATAAGGGTGAAAACGTGAGGTAAGAGCTCACGACAGATATAGGTGACTATATGTGGGGGTAAACCTTATGGGTTGAAAGACCAAATATACCGGAGAATGAGGACTGCTCGTCTAATTCCGGGGGGTAGGTTGATAGAGGCAAGGTGCGAATCTTGTCCCAGATAAATGATAGAAGTTCCGATGCAAATCGGAATACAGAACCCGGCTTACAGGTTTGCTTTATTTTATTTAATTCCTTTTTTGTTTGCTTATTTCTAAATTATTATGTAGATTTGAAATAAAAAAAAGAATTATGCAAAAATCAAAAATTATATGCTATGTTTCAACCTTTTTGGTGATTTTTTTATTATCTGCATGTGCCTCTAACGAAACAGCAAATTCTGATAAAGTAAGCCAATCAGAAATATATCAGATTTATTCCGTTAGCTATAATTCAGGAGATATGGAGCTTTCTGCAAGAGCAACCCTGCGGTTTGGTGGTTCTAATGGTACTACACTATTACTTGTTAAACCTAGTATTGTTAAATTCAACAATGAAGAAATGTCAATGGAGCATGGTTCTTTTTCTGGTACCTATTATGAAATTAATAAACAATCAGATTTTATAAAAAATGCCACTTTTCATTATGTAAATAATGATAAAAAAGTATTTGATAATAAAATAAATATGGAACCTATAGAAATTGAAAATTATGCTTCTATTTTAGATACAACAAAAAATTATTCCATTATCTGGAATGGCTTGCCTGTTGGAAATGCAGAAACAATTACACTTGTTCTTGAGGATAAAAATTATCACAATATTTCTGTTTCTACCAGCATTGTTGGTGCAACTTCTCTTACTTTTTCTCCTTCTGATTTAAAAGGCCTAACAAAAGGATCTGCCAATATCTATATTTCCCGTAAATCAGATTTCTCATTAAAAGAAGGAACTCATCTTGGTGGTAGTATTTATTCTACATACACCTCCAAAAAAGTTGGTATAACTATTTAAAATAAAACCTATAGAAATATCAATATTTTATTTTTTAATAGACCTAATATCTTTAATTGCAGCAATTGCAATATCAACATGTTCTTCTGTGTTAAAAGGACCTAAACCAAATCGTACTGTGCCATGAATTTTATCGGTTCCCATTTGTGCATGAACCAGTGGTGCACATTGCAGACCAGTACGACAAGCAATATTATAATCCACATCTAACATGGTTCCAATATCTCCAGCTTGCCAACCTTCTACATTAAAACTTAAAACTGCAATATGGTTTTCTGTACTATCTGCACAATATGTTGTTACTCCATCAATTTCCTGAAGACCTTTTCTAAGTTTATCCCACAGTTTTACTTCTCTTTGATGTAGATTTTTCATACCTTCTTTCTTCAACCATTTAACTCCTGCATTTAAACCTGCAACACCAATTAAATTTAATGTTCCTGTTTCTAAACGATATGGGTATTCTTCCAATTGATATGGATATGCGGATCGTACTCCAGTTCCTCCAAATCTGGTCATTTTTATCTCAACTCCCTCACTTATATATGAGCCACCAATTCCTGTTGGACCCATTAAACATTTATGACCGGTAAAAGCAACAGCATCAATATTCATAGCTTGTACATCAATTTCAATTACTCCTGCAGACTGGCTGGCATCAATTACAAACAATACACCTGCTTCTTTGCAAATTTTGCCAATTTCTTTAATCGGTTGTACTGTTCCTATAACATTAGACGCATGGTTAACAACAACGAATTTTGTGTTTTTTTTGATCGCTTTTTTTATGTCATCAGGATTTATATATCCCTTATTATCAAATGGAGTATGGGTTACTTCAATTCCAAGATCTTGAATTTTATGATTAAGGGGACGTAAAACTGAATTATGTTCCAGATTTGTTGTAATTACGTGGTTGCCTTTAGATATTAAACCTCCAAGAATAATATTCAATGAATCAGTTGCATTATAACTAAATGTTAGTCTGTTTGGGTCAGTTCCATTGAAAAGCTCCATAAGCATTTTTCTTGTAGAATGAACAACTTCTTCTGTCGCCATACACATATCATAACCAGAACGTCCTGGATTTACCCCATGTTCCTGATAAAAATGATACATAAAATCATATACTTCTTTTGGTTTTGGAAAAGTGGTAGCTCCATTGTCCATGTAAATTAATTTGCTCATATTTATACGTTTAGTAAATGTTTATAATCCAGAGTCTTTGTTTTTTTGATTATGTTTTTTATTCTAATATAATGGCATCTGCAACTATTTCTGCCAATGTTTTTATTTGAACATTCAATTTATAATACGAATTAATTTGTATTAATTGGTCAACACAATTATGACAAGGAGTTATTACAATCTGAGCAGAGGTGTTTTTTATTTGGTCTGCCTTTCTTTCTCCTATTGCCATTCTTCTTTCGTTATATTCACTCATTGCTAGTTGTCCGCCACCACCACCGCAACATAAATTATCAATTCCATGGGGTGTCATTTCTACAAAATCTTTTGCAATTTGGTTTATTATATATCTTTGTTCATTTACAATACCTCCGTTTCTCACCAGATTACAAGGATCGTGTAAGGTAATTCTTTGTTTTAGTTTTTCTTTGTCAACCTTAATTCTTCCTGTTTTAATATAATCTGCGATAAGTTCAACAGAAGTTATTGTTTTAAAATCATATTTGTTTTTCAAATAATTAGGACCCTCCCAACGAAAAGCTCTGGAACCATGACCACATTCTGCAAGTATTAATTCTTTGGCATTGAGGTTTTTCATCTCATCAAATAACCTTTTTACAATTATGCTAGCTTCCTCTTTATTCCCAGTAAAATAACCATAATTTGTAATATCATACATAGAGGTAGATATGGTCCAGCTTTCTTTTGCAGCATAAAAAATCTTTGCCATTGCAGAGATAGAAAGTGGAAAAAACTTAGGTTCTCGAGGATTTAATGTGTAAAGAATATTTTTGTCTTTTTCATCAACAGGAATTCTTGCTTTTTCATCATTCACTTCATCTTTTAGATCATCTTCAAGCCAATTAAGTGTATCTATGAATTCTTCTTTAGTAATGCCCATATTGTTTCCGGTATTAATGGAGGCATCAACTGTTGATTGAATTGTATCAGGAATATAACCCATTTCTGCCAGCATCATTCTTCCTGTTCTGACCAAATAAGCAATATCAACTCCAATAGAACAATGCAAATTGCATCTACCACACATTGTACAGGCTCCAAAAAACAAATCTACCATTTCTTTCAAATTCTTTTCATCAAGGTCTTTTGCATTTGTTAGAAAAGGGATGTTTTTACCAATGAAAGTGCAATAACGTTTATATATAGAAGTAATTAAATCTACTTTTTGCGCAGGTAAATATCTGGGATCTTTATAAGTTAAATAATAAATACAGCTCTCACCACACAAACCGCAATGTACACAACTGTTAAGATTTGTAATAAGTTTGCTGTCCTGCGTATTTTTTAATATTGCAAGACCTTTATCTATATTAGTCTTAGTTAAAACAGTCATAATTAAACTTTATTTTGAGGAGGCCACACTCCTCTTCTGCCATAAAAAAAACCTAAGTGATAACGAGCTGCAAAAAAATAGATACTATGCTTTAATTTACCAACCGGCAAATAAAGTAAAAAGATACTTACAATTATAAAATAAACTGGAGTATAAAAAAGTAAATGAATAGCTGTAATAAGCTGAAACCCGGTTACTAATAAATTTGAAATATAGTCATCGGGATTTGATAATGCTTTTAATTCTTTTTTAAGGATTCTCTTTATCAGAATTCCTATTCCACAAAATCCTGAAACAAAAAGAAGAACAGATAGAACAATGTTTATTTTTAAATTAAAATTAACTTCTATCAATATTAAAAAGAATAAAGCAATAGATAAGAAAGTACCTAAATGATAAATCATACCTGCAGTATATGTTGGTATGTGAAGATATGCAGATTCTTTCTTTTTAGGACTCATCCCTCTAGTAAAAGAATACAAAACGGCAGAACCAACATTTCCGATTGATTCGGAAAAATCTTTTGGTTTTCCTCTACTAATTATTTTTATTAAATGATAGGTGTATGTTATCAAACAAATTGCAAATGAAACCAATGTTAACTTTATATACCAGTTCATTGCAATTATTTTAAACGCATCCGTCAGGTTTAGGTAAACCTGCAACGCGACAAGCACCACGGGCAGGACCTAAAGGAAAAAGTTCATAAATTTCGCGCAATTTTACACCAGTTTCCTGGCATATACTTCTAATCATAGGGGCATTTCCTTTTTCTTCAAAATTCTTTCTGATAAATTTTACAACCGCCCAATGCTTATCTGTCATAATATCAATACCATCATATTTAGCAAAAAGCATTGCTACTTCGTCTGTCCATATTTCTGGAGTGGATAAAAACCCATCTCCATCAACATCAAAGGTTTTGCCTTCTATTTCCATTTGTGCCATTTTTCCTTTTTTTGCAAATGTAATTAAATTTTTATATATAGAAATATCTCTATTTAGATTATTTCAATAATTTATTATTAATTAAAACAAAATGATGTAAATAAAAGATTTTCCTTATTGTTTTTTTATGTGTTTTTAATACTACCTTATTACTTTTTGTTCTTTCCCTAACCTATCAACAAATAATAAGTAGTAAGGTTTTGAAATAACCCTTGCTACCTCCAAACTACTTCTCGGTCATTGAGTTTACCTGCCAAATAGGCAGGCGAAGCCGAAATGACAAATTGTCTTTTTTTATAAAAGTGGGAACCATCAAAACCCACCTTAATCCTTCCAAAACTTTAGTAAAATAAACCAAGTAGTAAGGCAGTAACCAGAAAACCCATTTCCGAACAAATTTTATTTTCTTATTCTTTTTATATCAATATACTTTGAACGTACATATATTGTTTTCTTTATTTTAATTCATATTTCATCTTGTATCATATTATACTATCAGTTTAGGGTATCCCATTTTAATAGATATTTACGATTAATTATAACATTCTAATAGTTCAATAAATAAAGTTTATATGCTTATCTCATACCTTACCTAAATAATATTATCTTTGTAGAAACGATAATAAAATGAATCTACTTAATTTTTCCGAAAGCTTTCCAGACGAAGA